>NZ_JBMDXJ010000164.1:0-5499 GCF_048594945.1 Pseudactinotalea sp.
CACAGATGACCGCGACACCCGCCGTCGAGAACTCGCTCCCATCACGAGAGCTGGTGGTGGAACGACTGGGATTCGCGCCCGGGTTCGTGGACTACCGCCGCGGCTGGGAGCGGCAGCGGCAGGTGCACGCCGAGGCGGTCGCGGGCGAGCGCCCGGGCACCGTGCTGTTGTGCGAGCACAGCTCGGTGTTCACGGCGGGGGCTCGCACGCGCCCGAGCGAGAAGCCGATCGACGGCAGCGAGGTCATCAAGGTCGACCGCGGCGGCAAGATCACCTGGCACGGTCCGGGCCAGCTCGTGGGCTATCCGATCGTGCGGCTCCCCGACCCGGTGGACGTGGTTGCTCACGTGCGCCGCCTCGAGCAGCTGCTGATCGACGTCTGCGCCGATCTGGGACTGGTGACCGTGCGCGTCGAGGGCCGCTCCGGGGTGTGGGTGCTCGGCGACGGCGACCAGCCCGACCGCAAGGTCGCCGCCATCGGGGTCCGCGTCAGCCGAGGCGTGACCATGCACGGGTTCGCCCTCAACGCCGACTGCGACCTGTCCTGGGCCAAGATCATCGTTCCGTGCGGACTCGAGGATGCCACTGCCACCTCCCTGACGGCGGAGCTCGGCCGGCACATCGGCGTCGCCGATGTGCTCCCGTTGGTCGAGGCGAGGCTCGCCGCGGTCGTCGCTGCCTGAACCCGCGGAGGTAGCGCCGGCGCTGTCGTGAGTCTGACCGTGACGTGGACCACCCAGCCGGGCAGCGCCGTCGACCATGGATCTCGCCTAGGGTGACTGACGTGGCCGACACAACCGGACCAACGATGCTGGGTATCCCGACACTGGTGACCCCGGCCCCCGACAACACCGTGGACGGGCGCCGCGTGCGCGGGATCGAAGCGCGCAACGCGCAGACCCCGATCGAGCGCAAACCCGAGTGGATCCGTACGAAGGCCACGATGGGGCCGGAGTACTCCGCGATGCAGAGCCGGGTGAAGGGCGCGGGTCTGCACACCGTGTGCCAGGAGGCGGGCTGCCCCAACATCTATGAGTGCTGGGAGGACCGCGAGGCGACCTTCCTCATCGGCGGAGACATCTGCACGCGGCGCTGCGACTTCTGCGACATCTCGACCGGCAAGCCGCGCCCGCTCGACCGCGACGAGCCACGCCGCGTGGCGGAGTCCGTTGCCGAGATGGGGCTGCGTTACGCGACCATCACCGGGGTCGCGCGCGACGACCAGCCCGACGGCGCCGCCTGGCTCTTCGGCGAGACCGTGCGTCAGATCCACGCGCGCAACCCAGGCACCGGCGTCGAGATCCTTCCGCCCGACTTCAACGCCGTGCCCGAGTACGTGCAGAAGGTGTTCGAGGCCCGGCCCGAGGTGTTTGCCCACAACCTCGAGACCGTGCCGCGGATCTTCAAGCAGATCCGGCCCGCTTTCACCTACGACAAGTCGCTCAAGGTCCTCACCATGGCCAAGGAGGATGAGCTCGTCACCAAGTCGAACCTCATCCTCGGCATGGGCGAGGAGGACCACGAGATCGACAAGGCACTGGTGGACCTGCACGAGGCCGGCTGCGACATCATCACGATCACGCAGTACCTGCGCCCATCCAAGCTGCACCACCCGGTCAAGCGCTGGATCAAGCCGGCCGAGTTCGTGCACTGGTCCGACCGCGCCGAGGAGATCGGCTTCCTCGGCGTCATGTCAGGCCCGCTGGTCCGCTCCTCCTACCGCGCCGGCCGCCTGTACGCGCAGTCGATGGCCACGTTGGGTCGCGCCCTCCCCCCAGGCTTGGAGCACCTCGCACAGGCCGCCGACGACGGCGCTCGCCAGGAGGCCAAGAGCCTCCTCGGGATGCCGCTCACCCGTGTGAGCTGACCCCGCCCCTCCGCTTTCAACGCTCTTTCGTCACCGGACAACTTTCAACGCTCTTTCGGCGAGGACCCCATGCCCGTCACCACACCCGGCACGATCCTGGTGCTGCCCGGCGGGGCGTACCAGCACCTCTCGGACAAGGAGGGCGAGCCGGTCGCGGAGTGGCTGCGCTCGCTGGGGTGGGAGGCCCGGGTGGTGCGGTACCCGATCGTCGCACGTCACCCGGCGCCGCTGGAGATGGTGCGCGCCGAGATCGCCGCTGAGCGGACCGCGGGTGCGCGCACGGTCGGCGTACTCGGGTTCTCTGCCGGCGGACATCTCGCCGGCCACACAGCGTTCGCACCCGACAGCACCTCGGAGGAACGGCCCGACTTCGCCGTGCTCTGCTACCCGGTGGTGTCGATGCTCACGAGCACGCACGAGGGCTCGCGCCACAACCTCCTCGGCGCCGACGCGTCCGACGAGTTGCGGGCCGCGACCTCCCTCGAACGCCTCGTGACCCCCGACGCACCGCCGACCTTCCTCTGGCACACGGTGGTCGACGCGGCGGTGCTCATCCACGAGCACGCCTACCCACTGGCCACCGCACTCGCCGAGCACGGCGTCCCGCACGAGGTCCACACCTTCACCGAAGGTGAGCACGGCGTCGCGATGCGCGACGACATCCCGGCCCGCCAGTGGCAGCCGCTCTGCGCTCAGTGGCTCGCGGGAGTCGCAGCCGGCTGACCGTGCCGAATCAGCGTTGAAAGCGCCGTGGAGGCGAAAGAGCGTTGAAAGCGGGGGTGGCGCTCGGGCTGGACCCGCACTAGCGTTGACCGCGCGCCGTGAACGTTCACGGCGCCGTCCCCAACCTCGAAGGTGAGTCCGCCATGACCGACCCGATCCGGTGGGCCGTGCTCGGCCCCGGCAACATCGCGCGCAGGTTCGCGACGCAGCTCCCGGCCAGCACGTACGGGACACTCGTCGCGGTCGGGAGCTCCGATCCCACCCGCGCCCAGACCTTCGCCGAGGAGTTCGCGAGCACGCACGGCGAACTGCGCGCCGGCACCTACGAGGAGATCCTCGCGGACCCCGACGTCGACGCCGTCTACATCGCCACGGTGCACACCACGCACGCCGAGCTCACGATTGCTGCGCTGACCGCCGGCAAGCACGTGCTCTGCGAGAAGCCGCTCGCACCGAACCACGCGCAGGCGATGGCGATGGTCGATGCCGCGCGCGCCGCAGGGAAGGTGCTGCTCGAGGCCTACATGTACCGGTTCCACCCGCAGACAGCGCGCGTGCTCGAGCTCGTCGCGGGCGGCGCGATCGGCGAGCTGCGCCACGTCGACGCCGCGTTCGCCTTCGCCGCAGGGTCGACCAAGGGCCGCCTGTTCGACCCGGATCTCGCGGGCGGCGGCATCCTCGACGTCGGCGGCTACCCGGTCTCCTACGCCCGCGCGATCGCCGGCGCCGCCTCCGGCGCGGCGTTCGCCGACCCGGTTGAGGTGCGTGCCTCCGGCACCGTGGAGGGCGGCGTGGACACCTGGGCTGTCGCCGACCTCACCTTCGCCGATGGCTCGACGGCGAACGTCCGGACCGGAGTTCGGCTCGCCGACGTCGGGGTCACCATCCATGGTTCGGGCGGCTCGATCCGCCTGAAGCACCCCTGGACCATGGCGGAGGGCAACGAGATCACCCTCGCCGCCGTCGGAACAGAACCGACCATCGAGACCCTCGACGGGCACCGGCCCTACGCGCTCGAGGCCGACGCCCTCGCCGAGGCCGTCGACGCCGGGGAGGCGCCCGGCATGAGCCACGCCGACACGCTCGGGAACCTGCGCGTGCTCGACGAGTGGCGCCGCCAGCTCGACCTCATGTACCCGTTCGAACGGGACGAGGCACAGATCCCGACCGTCTCGGGGCAGCCGCTCACGTTCGGCCGCGAGCAGATGCGCTACGGCCGCATCGCCGGTCTGGCCAAGGACGTCTCACGCGTGGTGATGGGCTGCGACAACCAGCTGACGCTCCCCCACGCTGCCGCGATGTTCGATCACTTCGCGCAGGCGGGAGGCACCGCGTTCGACACAGGTTTCATCTACGGCGGCGGGCGGATGGAGACGCTGCTGGGCCGCTGGCTCGCCACCCGCGGCGTGCGAGAGGACGTGGTGGTGATCGCCAAGGGTGCGCACACGCCGCACTGCGACCCCGAGTCGTTGAGCAGCCAGCTGCAGACGTCGCTGGACCGGCTCGGCATCGACGGTGCCGACATCTACATGATGCACCGCGACAACACCGACATCCCGGTCGGTGAGTTCGTCGACGTCCTCGACGAGCACGCCCGAGCGGGCCGCATCGGCGTGTTCGGAGGCTCCAACTGGAGCATCGAGCGGTTCGAGGAGGCGAATGCCTACGCCGAGGCGAACGGACGGCAGGGCTTCAGCGTGCTGAGCAACCACTTCGGCCTGGCCGAGGCGTACGACGTGCCGTGGGCCGGGTGCCGCCACGCGACCGATCCTGAGTCCAAGGAGTGGCTCGCCCGGACCGGCACGCCGCTGCTGCCGTGGTCCTCACAGGCGCGCGGGTTCTTCGTGCGCGCCGACCCGGCCGACCGCTCCGACGCCGAGCTGGTCCGCTGCTACTACAGCGACGAGAACTTCGAACGGCTCCGGCGGGCGCGGGCTCTCGCCGACGAGCTCGGCGTGCACCCGACGGCGATCGCTCTGGCCTTCGTGCTGCACCAGCCGTTCCCCACGTTCCCGCTGATCGGCCCCCGCACCATCGCGGAGACCCGGTCATCTCTGGCCGCCCTCACGGTGGACCTCACGCCGAGGCAGGTGGACTACCTCGACCTGCGGGCCGACACGCCGTGACCGAGCGCCCGCGTGCCGCCACGATCATCGACGTGGCGGACGCGGCCGGCGTCTCGCGGCAGACCGTGACCCGCGCGATGAACGACATGCCGGGGATCAGCGCGACCACCAAGGCGCGGGTGCTCGCGGCGGCCAAGGAGCTGGCGTACCGGCCATCGCGGTACGGGCGCGGGCTCGTGGGCCATCGGCAGCGCACGATCGGCCTGGTCGTGGACGACCTCACCAACCCGTACTACCCGCAACTGGCGGCATCGGTGGTCACCAGCGCCACCCGGCGCGGGTGGAACGTGGTCCTCGCGCAGACGGCAGGGGCCGCCGATGCGAGCGCGCTGCTCGCCGATCTCGCGGCGCAGGCCGACGCGGTGATCGGCTACCCGCGCGTCGCCGATGGGCTGGCCGACACGACGCCGTTCGTGCGGATCGACGGGGTGCCGGGGAGGGCCGGCGGGGCCGTCGAGCTGGACGTCACGGCGGCCATGCAGGACCTCGTCGACCACCTGATCGAGCGCGGCGCCCGCCGCCCTGTGCTGCTCGACGTCGGATCGGCCACGACCCCGACGGACCGCGGCCGAATCTTCCTCTCAGCGATGGCGGCGCGCGGCGTTCCCGCGTCCCGCACCACCTGTGAGAGCACGTCGTTCGCCTCGGGGACCCACGGCACCCACGCGCTCCTCGCTGCCCACCCGGATGTCGACGCGATCGTGGCCTTCAACGACATGGTCGCCTGCGGTGCCGTGCGAGCGCTGCACGAGGCCGGCGTCGACGTCCCCTCCTCCGTCCGAC
>NZ_JBMDXJ010000165.1:0-8085 GCF_048594945.1 Pseudactinotalea sp.
GGTGGCGGCAGGAGCGCGAGGCGATCGCCGCCGCCGACGAGGCCGAACGAGTGACCATGATCCACGAGGCCGCTCAGCGGGTGCGGCGGTCGGTGGTGCGCACGATCGACGCCGCGCGCGCCGGTCACATCGGCGGCGATCTGTCGGTCAGCGACATCCTTGCCGTGCTCTACCTCGGCGTCCTCGACGTCGACCCTGCCGACCCGGCTCGTGCGGATCGTGACCGCTTCATCATGTCGAAGGGGCACTGCGCCGCCGCGTTGTACTCGATGCTCGCCCACAGCGGCTACTTCGCCACCTCTGAGCTGACCACCTTCATGGCGCCGTTCTCGGCACTCAACGGACACCCGAACCGCACCAAGGTTCCCGGCGTCGAGACCAACACCGGGCCGCTCGGGCACGGGTTGCCGGTCGCGGTCGGCGAGGCACTGGGGCTGCGGCTGCAGGGTTCCCAGCGCCGCGTGTTCGTGGTGACCGGCGACGGCGAGATGCAGGAAGGATCGAACTGGGAGGCGATCATGGCGGCCGCCCACTACCGGCTCGCCAACCTCACGCTCGTGGTCGATCGGAACCGCCTGCAGCAGGGCGCGCGCACCGAAGAGACCAACGCGCTCGACCCGTTGGGCGAGCGCCTCGCGGCGTTCGGCTGCGAGGTCCGCGAGGTCGACGGGCACGACGTCACCCAGCTGCTCGAGGCGTTCGCGCCGTCGAGCACCGGGCGACCGGTCGCCGTCGTCGCGAACACGATCAAGGGGAAGGGTGTCTCGTTCATCGAGGACCGTGTCGAGTGGCACCACAAGGTGCCCACGGCCGAACAGGTGACGGCCGCACTGGCCGAGCTGGGGGAGAGTGCATGATGAACCACCCCACGGAGTTCTTCTCCCCCGCTTCGCTCCCCCGAACAACTCCGCGGGGACCCCGGAGCCGCGTCGACGAGCCCACCGCGACCGGGTACGACAACCGGACCGCCTTCGCCGAGGAGTTGGCGGCACTCGCCCGCGCCGACGAGCGGGTCGTCGCCGTGTGCAACGACTCGGTCGGGTCCTCGAATCTCGGTGCGTTCCGGGAGGAGTTCGGGGATCGACTGATCAACGTCGGTATCGCCGAGCAGAACATGGTCGGGATCGGGGCCGGCCTCGCCGCGACCGGATTGATCCCGTTCGTGTGCGGCGCGGGACCGTTCCTCACCGGCCGCGCGACGGAGCAGGTGAAGGCCGATGTCGCCTACTCCCAGCACCCCGTGATCCTGTGCGGCATGAGCCCCGGGATGGCCTACGGCGAGCTTGGCCCCACCCACCACTCCGTCGAGGACCTGTCCTGGATGCGGGCGCTGCCCGGCCTCGACATCGTGGTGCCGGCCGACCGGCAGCAGACCCGGCAGGCGATGCGCCTGGTGGCGGCCGAGCCGCGCCCCACCTACATGCGGATCGGGCGCCACAAGGTCCCGGACGTCACGTCCGAGGGCGACGACCTCGTGCGCGGTCGTATCGACATCGTCGTGCCCGGCGGCGACATCGCCATCATCGCGACCGGCACGTTGGTCTCGCGGGCTCTCGAGGCGTCTCGGCGACTGTCCGACGACGGCGTCTCGGCCCGGGTGCTCAATGCCGCCTGGATCTCTCCTCTCGACGAGGCGACGCTCCTCGATGCGGCCGACGGGACTCGCGCCGTGATCGTGGCCGAGGAGGCCAACATCGCGGGCGGTCTCGGTGCCGCGGTGGCGCAGCTGGTGGCCCGGGAGGGCCTCAGCCGCCGGGTGATTCCGCTCGGGCTGACGGAGTTCGCTCCCACCGGGAGCAACGACGTGCTCCTCGAGCATTTCGGGCTCACCTCTGACAACATCGTCCGTGTGGCAACCGACGCACTGCACGCATGACCTCCCGGAGATGGCGGTGAACGGTTCGGCGGGTGACGCGGGGCCGCTCGTCGTCGCGATCGACCAGGGGACGAGCTCGACCAAGGTCGCGTGCGTCGACGGTGTCGGCCGCCTCGTGCGCGAGGTGAGCGTGCCGATCGGTCAGCAGCACCCGCGGCCGGGGTGGGTGGAGCAGGACGCCATCGAGATCCTCGACAGCGTCCGCACAGCAGTGCGTGAGGCGAGCGACGGCGTCGAGGCCAGGGTCGTCGCACTGGGGCTGAGCAGCCAGCGTGAGTCGGCGCTCGTGTGGGACCGGGCGACCGGGCAACCGGTAGGTCCGATGCTCGGCTGGCAGGACCGGCGTACCGCCGATGAGGTGGCGGCCGTGTCGGAGGCGGATGCTGGACGCGTTCGCGAGATCACGGGGCTGCCACTCGATCCGATGTTCTCCGCGCTCAAGATCGCGTGGCTCCTCGACCAGGTGGATCCGGACCGAAAGAGGTCGCGGCGAGGCGAGCTCGCGGTCGGGACCGTGGATTCGTGGCTGCTGTTCGCGCTCACCGGCGAGCACCGGATCGAGACCGGCAACGCCTCCCGCACGCAGCTCCTCGACCTCGCGACGGGGAACTGGTCCGACGAGCTGGTCGAGCTGTTCGGCATCCCCGCGGCGACGCTGCCGCAGGTGCGCGCCTCGGATGCGCCCAGCGCGCCGGCTCCCGATCTGCTCGGGCGCGCCTTCACCGCCGTGCTCGGCGACTCGCACGCCGCCCTCTACGGCCACGGTGTCCGCGAGCCCGGGGCGGTCAAGGTCACGTACGGCACCGGATCATCGGTGATGGGGCTCAGCGCGGCCGGGGAGGTGCCCTCCGGCCTCGTCGGCACCATCGCGTGGCAGGTGGGGGGCGCAGCGCCGCAGCGCGCGATCGAGGGCAACATCCTGTCCACCGGCGCCACGTTGGCGTGGCTGTCACGGCTGCTCGGCCGTGAGGTCGACGAGCTCACCGCGCTCGCGCGCACCGCACCCGCAGACCACGGTGTGATGCTCGTCCCCGCTGTCGCCGGTCTCGGCGCGCCGTACTGGGATGGTTCCGCCCGCGCCGTGCTGCACGGCTTCGATCTCGGGACCGACGCCGCCGTGCTGGCGCGCGCAGGCGTGGAGTCGATCGTGCACCAGGTCGAGGACGTGCTGAGCGCTGCCACGAAGGCGGCGCCGATCGCGACCGTACGCGCCGATGGTGCGCCTGCACGCGACGACAGCCTGATGCAACTCCAGGCCGATGTCTCCGGTCGTGAGGTGCTGCGCCCGGACGCGGCGGCGCTCTCCGTGCTCGGAGCAGCCGAGGTCGCCGCGGTCAGCGCCGGGCTGGCGCCGGTTCGTGAGGACCGCACCACACGCTTCACCCCCCAGGGCGACCCGACACAGACGCGAGCCGCCCGCGCAGCCTGGCATCACGCCGTCGGGCTGGCGCGTACCAGCCCACCCCGAGTTGAAGGAGATCAGTGATGGCACAGCGCTACGGAGCAGGGATCTGGCACTTCGCCACCTACGTGGACCGGTACGCCACCGACGGGTACGGCGAGCCGAAGACGATCCTCGACGGCATCGAGCTGGCCGGGCAGGTGCGCGACCTGTCCGTCGTCGACCTCAACTACCCGTTCTGGGGCGGCGAGTTCAGCAACGAGCAGGTAGGTGCCGCGCTCGAGAAGGCCGGGCTGTCGGTCATCGGCATCACGCCCGAGATCTACACGCGCACCTTCATGAAGGGATCCTTCACGAACCCCGACCCGGGTGTGCGGCGGCTCGCGCACGAGCTGGTCACCGAGGCAGCCGGCGTGGTGCGGCACTTCGGTGCCGACTACGTGAAGCTCTGGCCCGGCCAGGACGGCTGGGACTATCCGTTCCAGGTGGACCACGGCGCGCTCTGGAAGGCCTCGCTCGACGGCGTGGGCGCGCTCGCGGCCGAGAACCCGGACCTCAAGTTCGTCATCGAGTACAAGCCGCGCGAGCCGCGCGTGCACATGAGCTTCGACTCGGTCACCCGCACGCTGCTGGGCATCGAGAAGATCGGGCTGCCCAACGTCGGCATCCTGCTCGACTTCGGGCACGCACTGTTCGGCGGTGAGTCGCCCGCCGACTCCGCCCAGCTCGCGATCGACTACGGCCGCCTTTTCGGCATGGATGTCAACGACAACATGCGCGGCTGGGACGACGACATGGTCGCCGGCACCGTGCACCCGATCGAGCTGTTCGAGTTCTTCTACACGCTGCGCAAGAACGGCTGGGAGGGCGTGTGGCAGCTCGACCAGTTCCCGTTCCGGGAGGACTCGGTCGCCGCCGCTGACCACGCGATCGACTTCCTCAAGGCGGTGGAGCGGGGCCTCGACGTGCTGGACATCGAGGGGGTGCGGGCCGCGCAGGAGAAGCACGACGCCCTCGGTGCTCTCGCGCTCGTGCAGCGTGCACTGTTCCAGGGGTACGGCGAGGACTCATGACCGACGGCGCTGCCGTGGCCTCTCCGATCTTCGCCGGCCACTTCTCCGGTCGCCGTGCGGTCGTGACGGGTGCGGCGCGCGGCATCGGTCTCGGAATCGCGCAGGCCTTCGCCGAGTGCGGTGCGGCCGTGCTGCTCGTCGACCGTGACCCCGGCGTGGTCGAGGCAGCCGAGAATCTGGTGAGCCGAGGGCACGAGGCGAGCTCCGCCGTCGTCGATCTCACGAACGAGGACGAGGTGACGGCGCTGTTCGCGCGCGTGCGTGAGGACTGGGGCGCGCTCGACGTGCTCGTGAACAACGCGGGCATCATCACGATCTCGGACGTCGAGAGCCTCCGCACCGCGGACTTCGCGCGCGTGCTCGCAGTCAACACCACGGCGGCCTTCACCACCACGCGAGAGGCCGTCCCGCTGCTTCGGGCAGCCGGTGGTGGCAGCGTGCTGAACGCGAGCTCGGGGCAGGGGCGGCAGGGCTTCATCTACACGCCGCACTACGCGGCGTCGAAGATGGGGATCATCGGGATGTCGCAGTCGCTGGCCAAGGAGCTCGCGCCCGACCAGATCCGGGTGAACTGCTACTGCCCCGGCATCGTGGAGACCGAGATGTGGGCGTACAACGATGCCGAGTGGGGCCGGCGGCTCGGCGAGTACCAGCCGGGTGAGCTCATCGCCGAGTGGATCGACGACATCCCGTTGCGCCGCCCTGCGGCGGTGGCCGACGTGGCGAACCTGCTGCTGTATCTGGCCTCCGACGCCGGGAGCTACATCACCGGGCAGGCGATCAACGTCGATGGCGGCATGTTCATGAGCTGAAACGCCGTTACGGGATCGTAACGGCGAAAACCTTGACGGCACTTGCACTTCGTGCGACTCTTCTTGTAACGTTTCAACGCAGCCAACGGTGTGCTGCGGGAAACGCCATGACGAGGAGGTCAGGGAATGACGATTCAGAAGCGACGCGGTGCGGCGATCGCCATCGCTGCGAGTGCGGCCATCGCGCTGGCTGCGTGCTCGAGTGGTGGCGGCGGTGAGGGAGACACCGTCGAGATCACCGCGCTGACCGGAAGCACCGGTACCGGGCCGGCGTATCTGGAGGCGCTCATCGAGGCGTTCGAGGCCGAGCATCCGGACATCAACGTCACCATGAACACCCAGCCCGCCGGCACCGAGGGCGACAACCTCAACAAGACCAAGCTCGCCACCGGCGAGATGGAAGATGTCTTCTTCTACAACTCAGGGTCGCTGCTGCAGGCACTCAACCCGGATCAGAACCTCGTCGACCTGAGCGATCAGGAGTGGGCGGGCACGCTCATCGACAGCATGGTCGCCGTCGTGTCCACCGAGAGCGGCGCGATCTACGGTCCGCCCACAGGCACGTCGCAGGCCGGCGGGGTGGTCTACAACAAGCCGATCTACGAGGAGCTCGGGCTCGAGGTCCCCACGTCGTGGGCGGACTTCATGGCGAACAACGAAGCGATCGCGGCAGCGGGCACGACACCGATCGTCCAGACCTACGGTGACACCTGGACCAGTCAGTTGTTCGTCCTGGCCGACTTCGCCAACGTCGCCGCCCAGGACCCCGACTGGGCCACCGAGTACACCGCGAACAACCGCAAGTACGTGGACCAGCCAGGCCTGCAGGGATTCGCCAACCAGCAGGAGACCTACGAGGCCGGCTTCTACAACGAGAACTTCGCCTCGGCGACGTATGACGACGGCGTCGGCATGGTCGCCACCGGCGAGGCGGCGCACTACCCGATCCTCACCTCGGCGATCTCGAGCATCACACAGAACTACCCGGACAACATCGACGACGTCGGCTACTTCCCGCTGCCGGCGCAGGACGCCGACGACACGCGCGCCACGATCTGGCTGCCGAACGCCGCCTACATCCCCAACACCACCGAGGGCGACGAGCTCGAGGCGGCCAAGCTGTTCGTCGCCTTCATCAACTCGCCCGAGGGCTGCGCGCTGCAGACGGAGTTCAACGCACCGGCAGGCCCGTTCACCACGAGCCTGTGCGAGCTCCCGAGCGACGTGCCTGCGCTGCTGCAGGACGTGCAGACCTGGGTCGACAACGACTTGGCCGGACCGGCGCTGGAGTTCCTCTCGCCGATCAAGGGCCCGAACCTGGAGAACATCACGGTCGCGGTCGGCTCCGGCATCTCGACCGCCGACGAGGGCGCTGCCACGTATGACGAAGACGTGATCAAGCAGGCGCAACAGCTCGGCCTCGAGGGCTGGTGATCGATCCTGCCCGCCCCGCGCCGATGGGTGCGGGGCGGGCAGGTGCTGACCCCTACCGCTGCTGACCAGGAAGCAGGTGAGCTGATGGCCCAGGTCGCCGTCAACCCCGCGAGGACCGCCGAGCGGCGGCGCTCCAAGAAGTCGATCTACCCGACGTGGTTCTACGTCCCCGCAGGTCTGCTGTACGTGGTGCTCTTCGCGGTACCGACGTTCGCCTCGTTCTACTTCGCGTTCACGCGATGGACGTTGCAGGACGTCGAGTTCACCGGGATGCAGAACTTCGTCACGTTCTTCAGCGAACCGCAGCTGCGTACCGGTTTCATCAACACCTTCATCTACGGCTTCATGACATCGGGCATGAAGGTGGTGCTCGGGCTGGCGCTGGCGCTGCTCCTCACGAGCCAGCTGATCGGCCGAGGGTATCTGCGGTCGGTCGTGTTCTTCCCGGTGCTCGTCTCGGCGATCGGGGTCGGCATCACCTTCAAGGTGCTGCTCGATCCGTTCGACGGTCTGCTCAACTCCTCGCTGGCGGCGCTCGGCATCACCGGCCCGGGGTGGCTGACCGATCCGCAGTGGGCGCTGTTCTCGGTCGCGCTGATCGATGTCTGGAAGGGCGTCGGTATCGCGACGCTCATCTACATCGCCGGGCTGGCGGCGATCCCGCAGGAGTACTACGAAGCCGCCAAGGTCGATGGTGCCGGTGGATGGAAGAACTTCCTGCACATCACGCTGCCCTTGGTGCGCCCGGCCACGGCCACCGTGGTGCTGCTGTCGCTGATCGGCGGACTTCGCTCGTTCGACCTGATCTGGGCGACGACCCGCGGCGGTCCGGGGTTCACCAGCGACGTGATCGCCTCGGTGATCTACAAGCAGTACCAGGCTGGTTTCTACGGGCTCTCGACCGCCGGCAACGTGGTGCTGTTCGTCGTGGTCACGGCGATCGTGGTCCCGGTCTCGTACTTCCTCAACCGGCGGGAGGTCGAGCGATGAGGCGGCAGGCGAAGATCCGCAGCATCGTGGTCGGCCTGATCTCGATCGCGCTGTCGGTGGTCGTGTTCATCGTCCCGTTCGTGTTCATCTTCCTGACCGCGAGCAAGACGGCGCCCGAGGCATCCCGGCTGGAGTTCTCGCTCCCCACGGAGTGGGCGATCTGGCAGAACCTCGTCGATGTCCTGAGCGTGCGGAACGGGATCGTCGTGCGGGCATTCATCAACAGCACGCTGATCACCGTGCTCAGCGTCGCGATCATGGTCGTGTTCGCCGCGATGGTGGGATACGTGCTGCAGCGACGTCGCTCACGCTGGAATCCGGCGGTCAACTTCATGGTGCTCGCCGGGCTGATCGTGCCGCCCGCCGTCGTCCCGACGATCTGGGTGATGCAGACGCTGGGACTCTTCAAGACGATCCCGGGCATGATCCTCATCCAGGCGACCTTCGGGTTGTCGTTCTGCGTGCTCCTGTTCCGAGCATTCGTCTCGACGATCCCCA
>NZ_JBMDXJ010000166.1:0-3019 GCF_048594945.1 Pseudactinotalea sp.
GACAGCGCCGCGAGCTGGGCGGCTGCCTGCGAGAGGGAGCGGACGTCGTCGGGAGTCACGGGCCCACACGCTAACGAGCCCAGGCGGCTCCGGGCGAGCCGTTTGCGCTCAGGCGAGCGAGGTCGCCCAACCACCGCGGCGGTACGCACCGGTGGAGATCACCACGAGGAAGGACACCACCGCGGAACCGAGGATCACGGTGCCCATCGCGGCGGTGGTGCCGCCGAGCACCAGCACGAGCGGCGCCACCAGAGCGGCCACACCGGACTGCGACACCCCGATGAGGGCGGCCGCCGAACCCGCGCGCTCACCGTGCCGCTGCAGCGCGAGGGCCGAGGCGTTCGGCGAGACCATCGACGCGACCGCGAACATCAGCCACATCGGCACGATCAGCCCAGGCAGGCCGCCGAACCCCGTGACGGTCACGAGGAACACTGCCAAGGCGAGCACCATCACGGCGGGGGTCGCCAGGCGCAACAGCCGGATCGGCGAGAACTTCCGCACCAGCGCCGCGTTGACCTGGGCACCGACCACCAGTCCGAGGCCGACCAGCGCGAACAGCAGCGCGAACTGGCTCTCGGTCAGGCCGTAGCCCACCCGGATCACGAACGGTGAGGCCGCCACGTACGAGAAGATCGCGGCCATCGTCAGTCCGGGCAGCAGTGCGAGCGCGATGAACGTGCGGTCCCGCACGAGCACCTTGTAGGAGGACGTGACCTCGCGGGTGCTAGTCAGGCGCTGGGTGGGCGGCAGCGTCTCGGGCATGAACTTCCACACGATGGCCAGCAGCGCCACGCCGAACAACGCCAGGAACGCGAACACCGCGCGCCAGCCCCACACCTGAGCGATCACGCCGCCGATCGTGGGGGCGAGCATCGGGGCCACGCCGATCACCAACATCAGTCGCGACAGCACCGCGGACGCCTCGGAGCCGGTCAACCGGTCGCGGATGATCGCCATCGCGGTCACACCGGCAGCGGCGTTGCCCACGCCCTGGATGATGCGCAGGCCGATCAGCGGGACCACGTCCATCACGGCGATGCAGGCCAGCGAGGCCACGATGTGCACCAGCAGCCCGATCATCACCGGTGCCCGGCGACCGAACCTGTCCGACAGCGGGCCGATGATGAACTGTCCCAGCGCGCCACCGATGAGGGTGGCGGTGATCGTGAACTGCGCGCTCGCCTCGGTGGTGGCGAGGTCGCGCGCCACCTCGGGCAACGAGGGCAGGTAGGTGTCGGTCGTGAAGGCGCCGATCGCGCACATCGACCCCAGCAGCAGAACCAGTTTGAAGGTCCACATCTTGCTGCGGGGGGCGACGGCGTCGACAGGTGCGACCTCGGTGGGCTCGGTGGAGGTGGCGGGGCGGGCGGAGATCGTCGTCATGCGGGCTGCTGCTTCTACGAGTCGAAACGTTTCGTGTCGCCGACGATTGTCGCAGTCTCACGGCCATCTGGTCGAATCGATACGACCCGGCGCGCCGTGGATTCACATGATGTTCACGAGCGGTGTGTGCGCGGTCTCCATCCGCGCCGCCTCGCCGCTCCTGCGCGGTCAGCCCTTCGCTGCGCGCGCGGCCGCCTTCGCGGCCTTCTTGTACTCGCGCACCTTGGTGAGCGAGGCGCCATCGACGATGTCAGCGACCGACCGGTAGCTGCCCTCGGTGCCGTAGTCGCCCGCGGCCTCACGCCATCCCGGGGCCTGCAGACCGACCTGCTTGCCGAGCAGCGCCAGGAAGATCCGCGCCTTCTGGTCACCGAAACCGGGCAGCGCCTTCAGGCGCTTCAGCACCTCTCGACCATCCGGGGACCCAGCCGTCCAGATCTGGGAGGCATCGCCGTCGTACGTCTCGGCGACCACCGCGCACAGGGCCTGGATGCGGCCGGCCATCGAGCCCGGGAACCGGTGCACGGCAGGCGGCGTCGCGCAGATCGCCGCGAACTCTTCCGGATCCATCGCGGCGATGGCGGCCGCATCGAGACCGCCCAGGCGCTCCACGAGCTTGCGAGGCCCGGCGAATGCGGCCTCCATCGTGACCTGCTGGTCGAGGAGCATCCCGAGCAGCAGCGCCAGCGGATCGTCGGAGAGCAGCCGGTCGGCCTCGGCGTCACCGGTCAGGTGCAGGTCCAGTCCCATGGGAGTCATCGTCCCACGCACCGACGGCCACCGTCAGGACCCCTCCGGTCCGCCGGTGGCCGTCGGGGCCCCGGTCAGCTCAGGTCGAGCGACACCGGGTCGGTGGCGTCGAGCAGGTGGACACCCTCACCGTCGAGCGCCACGGCCACGACCACCACGTCATAGATCCCGGCTGCCATCGGCTCCGGACTGTTCTCGCTCCCGCAGGCTAAGAGCTCGGAGCCGACGTCGAGCGGGATCGTCGCGCCGGCTGTGGCCGAGACCGTGGTTGCGGTGTCGCTGCCTGGCTCCCAGTTGACGATCTCACCGTCCATGAGCACCAGCACCGTGGTGAAGACGAGCGCGTCGACCGGGCCACCCGTGCTGAGCGAGGCGCGACCGTCGATCGGTTCCGAGGCGGCCCGGGGCGAGCGGATGTCGTCGAGCAGCGCCAGCTCGTATCCGGTGCTCACGTCCGGGTTCGTCCATTCCTGACCGCACTCGAGATCCACGACCGCGGTCCCCGGCGGGACGATCGGCGTGATCTCGCTCTCGCCGCCACCCACCGTGATGTCCCAGGGCCCACCCTGGGCCTGCTCCATGTCACCGAAGTCACCTTCAGCGTTGGTGAACGTGATCGTGGCGTAGGCCCGGTAGTCCCCCGCAGGGAGCCAGTCACTGTTCTCGCAGCCGTGCGTCATCGGGATGCCGGTCTCGAGGGTCTCGCCTGGCGCGACGCCCATCCAGAACGGCCCCTCGGCGCCGAAGAAGATCGGGTCGTCGGGGTCCGGCGCGGCGACGACGTTGCCCTCGCCGTCGACGACCACAAGCTGCATCATCGCGATCTGCCCCTGCACCAGCTCGTCACCGTTGTTGGTGACGGTGGCCATCCAGCCGCCGCCGT
>NZ_JBMDXJ010000167.1:0-1927 GCF_048594945.1 Pseudactinotalea sp.
CGGCTGGCCGGGGATCAGGCCCATGTACTCGATCGCGCGCTCGGCGGCCACACGGTCGTTCTCCTCGACGATCTCCTCAGGCACCGGGACGTTCGCCGAGATCGGCAGGCCCTGCCCGGGGTTGGTGCCCCACGTGACGAAGGGCTCGAGGTCGCTCGCCCGCAGCTCGATCTCGGCGTCGAAGGTCGCGTCGTCATCGGTCCTCAGCGTGGTCCAGTGCTCGACGGCGGCATCCCAGTCGGCTCCCTCGGGCGCGTGCGGGCGCCCCTTGAGGTAGTCGAACGTGGTCTGGTCCGGCGCGATCATGCCGGCGCGCGCGCCGGCCTCGATCGACATGTTGCAGATCGTCATCCGCGCTTCCATCGAGAGCGCGCGGATTGCCTCGCCCCGGTACTCGAGCACATAGCCCTGGCCACCGCCGGTGCCGATCTTGGCGATGATCGCCAGGATGATGTCCTTGCTGGTGGTGCCGGGCGGCAGCTCGCCCTCGACGTTGATCGCCATCGTCTTGAACGGCGAGAGCGGCAGGGTCTGCGTGGCCAGCACGTGCTCCACCTCGGAGGTGCCGATCCCGAACGCGAGCGCCCCGAACGCACCGTGGGTGGAGGTGTGGGAGTCGCCGCAGACCACGGTCATGCCGGGCTGGGTCAGTCCCAGCTGCGGGCCTACCTGGTGCACGATGCCCTGGTCGGCGTCGCCGAGGGAGTGGATCCGCACACCGAACTCGGCGGCGTTGTTGCGCAGCGTGTCGATCTGCGTGCGCGACGTCAGGTCCGCGATCGGCAGGTCGATGTCGAGGGTCGGGGTGTTGTGGTCCTCGGTCGCGATCGTGAGGTCGGGTCGGCGCACCTGCCGACCCGCGAGCCGCAGGCCCTCGAAGGCCTGCGGGCGGGTCACCTCGGGCACGAGGTGAAGGTCGATGAAGAGCAGATCGGGGGCACCGTCGTCGCCGCGGCGCACGACGTGCTCGGCCCATACCTTCTCTGCGAGTGTCCCGGCCATGATCGTTCGACCACCTTTCGTTTCATCCAGTGTCCGAGGGTTCTCCGCGGTCTGGACTTGCGTCTCATCCTCCGAGACGGCAGTATCGGGGTATGGACAACTCTAGCGGAGTCGGCGTCCTGGACAAGGCTGCGATCGTTCTCAGTGCTCTCGAGGCCGGTCCGGCGACGCTCGCCCAGCTCGTCGCATCAACTCATCTTGCTCGTCCGACGGCGCACCGTCTCGCCGTTGCACTCGAGCATCACCGTCTCGTCTCTCGGGACATGCAGGGTCGTTTTGTGCTCGGACCGCGGCTCGCCGAACTCGCCGCCGCCGCCGGTGAGGACCGTCTGCTCGCTGCGGCCGGCCCGGTGCTCGGCGCGCTCCGTGACCACACCGGCGAGAGCGCTCAGCTCTACCGCCGCCAGGGCGATCAGCGCATCTGCGTCGCCGCCGCCGAGAAGCAGATGGGCCTGCGGGACTCGATCCCCGTCGGCGCCACGCTGACGATGCTCGCCGGCTCCGCAGCCCAGATCCTGCTCGCCTGGGAGGAGCCGGACCGACTGCATCGCGGCCTGCAGGGCGCCAAGTTCACGGCGACCATCCTCTCGGGCGTCCGTCGCCGTGGCTGGGCGCAGAGCGTCGGCGAGCGCGAGCTCGGCGTCGCCTCGGTCAGTGCGCCCGTCCGAGGCCCCAGCGGTCGCGTGATCGCCGCCGTGTCGGTCTCGGGGCCTGTCGAGCGGATGAGTCGCCAGCCCGGCCGCCTCCACGCCGCCTCGGTTGTCGCCGCCGCCAATCGCCTCTCCGACGTCCTGAAGAAGGCCGAAGAAGCCTGACGCTCATCCTCCCCTCCCCCGCTCCCCGACTCGAGGTCATCCGACGCAGCCAGAGGGCCCTGGATTACCTCGACCCAGCAGGTGCTTGGACGCGCGCGGGGGAGGTTGAC
>NZ_JBMDXJ010000168.1:0-3913 GCF_048594945.1 Pseudactinotalea sp.
TCCCAGATGCGACAGCCGAACTGGGGACGCATCACCCGCTCCCCCGGCGCGGTCAGCAGCACCACGCGGATCGCATCGTCGAGGTCACCCCCGCCTCCGCTCAGTGCCAGTGCGCCGGTGTGGTCCACGCGCATCGGCCAACCGAAGCCGCGTCCGACGAAGTCGGCGGCGGATCCGGTCGCTCCCATGCTGGGCTGGATGGTCATCACGGTCCCCTAGTTGATCTTCACCATGGCGCCGCTGATCTCCGCGGACGCGGCACCCTTGACCACGGCGGTCGCGCTCGCATTGAGGGTCGTGCGGATACCGGAGGCCTCGTAGCCGTTGCTTGCCTTCTCGACGATGTCCATGCCCTCGACCTTGACGGTCTGTTGTGCGCTCAGTGTCAGGCTCTGCGCCGAGATCGTGATGTTGCCGTTGCCGTCGAAGCTGATCGATGCGCCGCCGGAGGAGATCTTCAGCGGTGTGTTGTCCGCCGCGATCTCGGTGCCGTCCTTGCCCAGGTGCACGCGCTTGGCGTCACCGGCGAGCGCCATCTGCACGAACTCGCCGTTCGCTCCGCCATCCGCGATCGCCACCCGGTGACCGTTGCGCGACATCAGGTGCCGGGACTCGACACGGCCGCTGTCGACCGGCGCGGGGCCAGCCACCTGCGTCTTGGCCCCGAACAGACCACCGAGCACGACAGGACGACGGACGTCGTCGTCCTCGAACGCCACCAGCACCTCGTCGTCGACCTCGGGCAGCATCACGAGCCCGTGGCCCTTGCCAGCACCGAGCGAGAGCACGCGAGCCCACGCCGATGAGGTGTGCTCGGCCATCCCGGCCAGGCTCACACGCACACGGCCCAGCTCCTCGGGGTCGTTGACGTTGTCGACGATCCCGATGGTGACGCCGTGACGCCGCAGGCTCGAGAGCCGCGGCGGCGAGCGCCAGGGGTCGCTCAGTTGCACAGGGGCCCGATCGCCCACGACGAACTCGGTCCGGAGCGAGGAGGCGTCCGTCCGGTGCGTCACCTCGCGCACGTAGTAGAGGCCATCGGCGCTGCCGGCGCCGTGGATCTCGACCTCACCCCCCGGCCGCAGCTGCGGGAGGAAGATCGCGCTGCCACGCCCGCTGACGCGGCCTGCGGCAGCCGCCAAGCCCTCCGCGACTGCTTTCACCTCCTCGGATGTCGCTGAGACCTGGTTGGACGCCAGCACGTCGCCGTTGTTGCCCTCTCTCGGCGCGAATCCATCGCGGGTACTGCGCACCTGCGCGGTGGCGATCGCGGGCCTGCGGCCGGAGCTGTCCCAGCCGCGCACCGTGAAGCTGCGCGGCTCGTGATCGACCTGGCGGACGCTGAAGGTCAACAACTCAGTCGCGAGCGTGAGTGTCTGTCGGCTCGCCCACGGTGCGGTTCGGCTCACCGACCAGAGCGCGAGCGTGTCGCGGTGGGCGGCCCAGTCGAGGCCGAATCGGCCCGCGACCTCGTCGATCAGGCCCAGCACCGTGTCCGCCTGGAGCAACCACGGGAACCGCTCGGGCAGTCTGGGGACGTCGGCTTTGAACCCACAGTCCTTGATCAGCTTGGTGATCAGGTCGGAGTACGACTGATCCTCGTAGGCGACGATGCCTCGACTACGCGCGAGCTTGCGCGCGTCGTCTTGGACGACGGCGGTGACCGTGGTGCCCGATCGGTCGGCATCCATCTCGATCGCGGTGATCGTGCCCGTCATCACGACGGCCGACGGCTCCACGGAGGAGATCGTCACCTCCTTGTCGATGATCAGCAGCCGCGTGGCGAGGTCCCCGTCGCCGCGACGATCGACGAAGGTCAGCCGTGCCTGCCCGATGGTCCGCACCCCCAGGTCGACACGCACCTCCAGCAGCCGTTCTTGATCGGCGATCCCGAGGGGGGTTCTGTCGATGCTGATGGCCAGCTGGGTCTGCGTATGCGGCTGGACCCGCGGTGCTCCGGTGATGGTCATGATGCCTCCGGCCGTGGCACGGCCAACAGCGCACCGGGCTTGACGGCGAGCGGGTCAGCGATGCCGTTCGCGTCGGCGAGGAGGCGCCACCGGGTCGAGTCGCCGTAGTACTGGGCGGCGATGCGGTCGAGCGTCTCGCCCGCCAGGACCCGGTGCACCCGGTGCGGGTTCGGCGTGCCCGAGGTCGGGTTCTGCGGCCCGAACGCTCGTGATTCCTCGTACTGACGCAGCACGAGCCCGAGCCTCGCCCGCAGCGGCGTGCCCGTGGAGGAGAAGTAGGTGAACGTGAGGTCGAGCGAGGCGACGACTGCCTTGAACGAGTGCAGGTCACCCCAGTGGAACGTGACCGCCGGAGGCCGGGCGTTACCGGTCGGCTCATCGGTGCCCGGTAGCGACGGGTCGATCTCCATCAGCTGAAGGATCTTGCCGGTGTACGTGGTGACCGCCGTACCCTCGTGCGTGGTGTCGAAGAACAGGTCGACGGTGAGTGAACCCGATTCCGATCCCGCGTACCGCAGCCGTGGCACACCACGGCCTGGGCGGGTCTGGCCCTCCCACCGGTTCACCCTGGTGAGCTGCAGCTGCGCGGGGTTGAACAGACACGGCAGCTTCTCGCCGCCCTCGACCTCGAGGAACGCCTTGACCGGCCCTGGACCTGCCATCAGAACACTCCCGCCCCGCCGCGCCAGGCGCGCCGCTCGGTCTCGTCGCGAAGCTTGTCCTCCACGATCCTGATCACCCGCTCGTCGAGCTCGCGAGCGAACCACTCATCCACCCGATCGACGAGCCGTTGTTCCAGCTCTGACGCCCACGCGGGTTCGGCGGGAGCCGCAGCGGAGGCCGGCTCCGGTTGCATGAACGTGTACCGCATCGTGGTGCCCTCTCCTGGCGCAAGGCGCGCGCCCAGTCCGCTCGGTGGTCTGTCTCCGCCACCGGTGCCCAATGGGTTCGCGAGCCGGCGGATCGTCGCTCCCGCGGCGGCAGGCGTGGCGGGTGGCACTGTGGCAGGTGGTGTTGCCGATGGCGGCGGCGCCCCCGTGCGGCCGCTCCCGACCAGCACGCGGGGCGGTAGCACCGCCAGGTTCATCGGGCTGGCCGCGCTGCCGCTCACGCGCGGTCGCACTGACGTCGCGGCCGGGGCAGCCGGGGCGGCCACGGCTGCCACAGGCGAGGGAGCAGCGCTCCTGGGTGTGCCGAGCAGCGGACCATCGGCGTTCGTCATCCGCGGCGTGGCGAGCGCAGCGGTCGGCACTCCGTGAACGCCACCCAGTCGAGCCGCCCCCGCCTGCCGGATCGCCATGGTCGGCCGGTCCGATGTGCGAGTGCGCCGCAAGGTGGCCGGCTCGAGTCCCAGACCAGTCGTGACGCGCCGCCGAACCACCGCTCCCGCACGGCGATGTCCGACGCCGGGGATCCCCGGAGTCCGCGAGTCCCCCTGTTCGTACCCGTGCTCGTGCCCCCGCCAGTCGGCCGGCGACCCCGCTCGTAGGCCTGACGTCGCCGTGCGCCGCACCGTCCTGTCCACACCGGCGGTGACTGCGGTCGGGATGCCAGCGGTCGAGGTGCCGGCGGTCAGGGAGGCGGCGGGTGGATGGGCAGTCGACGGCGTGGCGCGGCCCGGTGCGGCGCTCCCCCGCGTCGCGGCGGGCAGCATGGCTGACGCCAACGGGCGGGGTGTGAGCGCGGCCGATTCGCGCGGGGCGGCGGCGCCAGCGGCGACTCGTGTTGCGCGGCGCAGCGGTGCGGCAGATCCCGTCGCGCGTGCTGGTGGTGCGGCAGCGTCCGCCGCGCGTGGCAGCGTTGCGGCCGTTTGTGTCGCACGTCGCAGAGGTGCAGTGCCACGCGACGCGGCGCGGTCGCTGACAGGGCCGCGTGAGTCGGCCCGGAGTGATTGGCGGTCATGGGAAGGGGCACCGAGGGTGGCAGCGGTCATGGGGGCGGCA
>NZ_JBMDXJ010000169.1:0-4578 GCF_048594945.1 Pseudactinotalea sp.
CCCCGAGAGGCTCCCAGTAGACCACTGGGTTGATAGGCCGGATGTGGAAGTGGGGACGTAAGACCCATGAAGCTGACCGGTACTAATATGCCGATGACTTACCACATACACATCTCTTTGTATGCTACGCGTCCACTGTGCGGTTCCCGAGATACGGTCGGACTGCCTTGATCCAAGGCAGGCGACGACATCTCCATAGAGTTACGGCGGTCATAGCGAGGGGGAAACGCCCGGATCCATTCCGAACCCGGAAGCTAAGCCCCTCTGCGCCGATGGTACTGCGTGGGAGACTGCGTGGGAGAGTAGGTCACCGCCGGACATCCTTTCGACAAAGGCCGCCCCTTCGGGGGCGGCCTTTGTTGTTTCTGTAGGCTGTTCGCTGGTGCGAACGAGCGCCGCCGATCATCGAGGAGTCCACGTGCCGTCCGAATCAGAAGACCAGGCCGAGCGTCAGGAAGCTCCACCCACCGGCGCGCGTCAGGATCGTGCCGACGTCGGCCGTGAAGACCGGCGTGACGATGCTGCGCGTGCGGGTGATCCGCCGCGTTCTGGACGTGTGCCGCGACGCGACGGTGGCGGCCGGCCCGAGCGTGGCTCTCGGGCACCTGCGTCTGGCGGCTCTGGGCCGTCACAGCGCAGCGATCGCTCGGGAGATGCTCGGCGTGGGCGCGGAACGGCCCCACGTACTGGCGGTCCACGTCGCAGTTCGTCCGACACGGGCGGTCGTGCGGGGGGTCAGGGACGTCCGGACACACGTGGCGATCGGCGCGGAGGACCACGTGTGGACCGTGAGTCCCGCGTAGCACGAGGACTCGACGCACGGCCGCCGCGCCCTGACCGTCCGCAAGAGCCGGAGATTCCCGAGGACGTCGACTGGCAGCAGCTCGACAGGCAGGCACGTGCGCGGCTGCGGACGCTCTCGAAGGCGAATGCCGAGCGTGTCGGTCAGCATCTGGTGATGGCAGGGCGGTTGATCGATGACGACCCTGATCTCGCTTATGAACATGCACAGGCCGCAGTGCGCCGCGCCGGTCGTGTGGATGTGGTCCGCGAGGCAGCGGCCCTGACCGCGTACGCCGCCGGCAGGTATGCCGAGGCCCTGCGCGAGGTACGGACGGTTCGTCGGCTGTCGGGCGTCGATGCGCACCGCGCCATCGAGGCGGACTGCGAGCGCGGTCTGGGTCGCCCGGATCGCGCCCTGGTGATCATCGCCGAGGCTCCGTCGACGCTGTCAGCTGACGATCTGGCCGAGCTGGCGCTCGTGGAGGCCGGGGCGCGTACGGATCTCGGCGAGCTCGACGCTGCGCTGTCGGTCATCGAGAGGGTTGACCCGAAGGGACTGAGCGCCGACAGCGTCGAGCGTGTCGCGGATGCGCGTCACGACGCCCTGGTGGCGCTCGGACGTGCGGAACCGCGCGAGGAGCCCGCCACCGAGGCTGGTGCTGAGGGTGGCGACGCTCGCGAGGACGCCGACGATGACGTGATCGGCCTCGACGACCTGGGGGAGGTGCAGTGAGCGGGCTGCAGCCGCTCGACCAGTCACCCGCTTCGCTCTTCGACGTCGCACTGTTGGATCTCGACGGCGTGGTCTACCGCGGCGCTGCGGCGGTCGACCACGCTCCGGACTCGATCGCCGCCGTGCGGGCAGCGGGCATGGGCGTCATGTACGTGACCAACAATGCGAACCGGCCCCCGAGCACCGTCGCCGCGCACCTGACCGAGATTGGTGTCCCGACGACAGCCGCGGACGTGACCACCGCGGCACAGGCCGCCGCCGGACTCGTCGCCTCCGAGTACCCGGCGGGTACCCGCGTACTGGTGGTCGGGGGTGCGGGGTTGCGAGAGGCGCTCACGGCGGAAGGCCTGGTACCCGTCGAGTCGGCCGACGACGCACCCGCCGTCGTGGTGCAGGGGTTCGCTCCTGACGTCGGATGGGCGCAGCTCACCGAAGCCGTGCTGGCGATCAGCGCAGGCGCGGAGCACGTCGCCAGCAACCTCGACGCCACGCTCCCGATGGAACGCGGCAGCGCACTCGGGAACGGATCGTTGGTCGCCGCGGTGGTGAACGCCACAGGGCGGCGCCCACGCTCGACGGGCAAGCCACGGCCGGAGATCTTCCTGCAGGCGGCCTCACGTGCCGGCGCTTCACGTCCGATCGTGGTGGGGGACCGCCTT
Organism: Pseudactinotalea sp.; assembly: GCF_048594945.1. Taxonomy (NCBI): domain Bacteria; kingdom Bacillati; phylum Actinomycetota; class Actinomycetes; order Micrococcales; family Cellulomonadaceae; genus Pseudactinotalea; species Pseudactinotalea sp. The sequence goes on from NZ_JBMDXJ010000169.1 coordinate 2,176, forward strand.
GACACCGACCTCGAGGGCGCACGCGCCGCCGGCTACCCGGGCATGCACGTGCTGACCGGGGTCGATCTCGGCGGTGCGCTGCTCGCATGCGTGCCCGAGCAGCGTCCCACCCAGCTGGCGCACGACCTCCGGGGACTGCTCGAGCCGCACCCCGCCGTCGAGCGTGAGGGCGACCGGTGGCGGTGCCGAGCCGCACGGGCCTGGTTCGATGCCACGGCGGGCGCAGTGTGCCTCGAGCGGAACGGCACCGAGGTCCCGCTCACTCACGGCACCGAGATCGAGCTCGACGAACTGCGGGCCGCCTGCGCGGCCGCCTGGCGGGCCGCCGACGAGGCGGGCGCGCCGACGTTGCTGAACGTTCATCCCCAGATCCGCGTCACACGTCCTGGTGGAGGCACTGGCGCGATAGCGTGAGTCTCACGCGCCAGGAAGGAACGGCATGTCGCAGGAGCAGGTCCACACCGATGATGTCGACGCTGCCCTCGCAGCGGTCGAGGAGCTTGACGACTCGATGCCGCTCGCCGCGCACGCCGACGCGTTCGAGCGCGCGCACGAGTTGCTGCAGCGCCGCCTCGAGGACGCGACGTAGGGCATGGCAACCACGTGTGAATCCGCTGCGCGGCACCCGGCACCTCGCGCGACGACCCTGGAGTTGGGAGCGCTGCCCTAGTGGTCCGTCGCGTTCGCCTCGACGCCGAGCTGGTCCGTCGCGGACTGGCACGGTCGCGTCAGCATGCCGGTGAACTGATCGCGACAGGTCGGGTCAGTGTCAACGGAGTGGTGGCCGGCAAGGCAGCGACCCAGGTCGAGACGGCACAGCCGGTGCTCGTCAAGGACGACCCGGAGGAGCCCGGCTACGCGAGCCGCGGTGGCCACAAGCTTGCCGGTGCGCTGGACGGCCTCGGCACCAGCGCGCCGCGGGTCAGCGGTCGCCGCGCCCTCGATGCCGGCGCGTCCACCGGCGGGTTCACCGATGTGCTGCTGCGCCGCGGCGCTGCCCACGTGGTCGCGGTCGACGTCGGGTATGGCCAACTGGTCTGGGAGCTCCAGAACGACCCGCGGGTGACCGTGATGGACCGCACGAACGTACGCACACTGGACGCGTCGCTGATCGACCCTCCGGTCGAGCTGGTCGTCGGCGACCTGTCGTTCATCTCGCTCGGGCTCGGGCTGCCCGCGCTCGCTGCGGTCACCACACCGGACGCGGACCTGCTGCTGATGGTCAAGCCGCAGTTCGAGGTGGGCAAGGACCGGCTCGGCTCCGGCGGTGTGGTGCGCGACCCCGAGTTGCACGTCGAGACCGTGCTGGGCGTGGTCGCGAACGCCGGGTCCCTCGGCCTCGGCCTCCGCGCCGCGATCGCCAGCCCCCTTCCGGGCCCGAGCGGCAACGTCGAGTACCTCGTCCACCTGCGCCACGGGTCCGGGGTCGACGAGCCCGAGACGATGGTGCGACGCGCGGTCCGGCACGGCCCGGCCGAGGGGATCGCCTCATGACGCGCAGGATCCTGCTGCTCGTGCACCCGACACGCCCGGAAGCGCGCGAGGCGGCCGACCTCGTCAGCGCCGAGCTGCGGGAGAACGACATCGTGCCGGTCACCGAGGAGGAGATCGACGGCGGTGAGGTGGAGCTGGCGATCGTGCTCGGCGGTGACGGCACGATTCTTCGCGCCGCCGAGGTCACACGTGGTCGGCGGACGCCGCTCGTCGGGGTGAACCTCGGCCACGTCGGCTTCCTCGCCGAGTCGGAGGTGGAGGAGGCAGTCGACGTCGCGCGGCGTGCCGCTGCCCGGGACTACGTGGTCGAGGAGCGGATGACCCTCGACGTCACCGTGACGTTCCCCGATGGCACCGTGCAGTCCAGCTGGGCGATCAACGAGGCGAGCGTCGAGAAGGACGACCGGTCGCGCATGCTCGAAGTCGCTGTCGGCATCGACGGACGCGGGTTGTCCTCCTTCGGCTGCGACGGGGTGGTGCTGGCCACGCCGACCGGCTCGACCGCCTACGCCTTCTCGGCAGGTGGGCCCGTGGTGTGGCCCGACGTCGAGGCGATGCTCGTGGTCCCGATCAGCGCGCATGCGCTGTTCGCGCGGCCACTCGTGGTGGCGCCGACCTCCACCATGGCGGTCGAGGTGCTCGCACGCAGCTACTCCGGCGCCCAGGTGTGGTGCGACGGGCGCCGCCGCATCGACGCACCGCCGGGCTCGCACATCGAGGTCGTGCGCGGTGCTGAACCGGTCCGGCTGGCCCGCCTGCACACGGCTCCGTTCACCGATCGCCTTGTGCGCAAGTTCGACCTGCCCGTCTCCGGCTGGCGGGGTGGCGGCTCGTGATCCGCGAGCTGCGCCTGACCGACCTCGGGGTGATCGCTGACGCCACGATCGAGCTCGGCACCGGGCTCACAGC
>NZ_JBMDXJ010000017.1:0-4050 GCF_048594945.1 Pseudactinotalea sp.
CAATAGTATTGAGTACCAAAAGTATGGTACGAAGGACGACATGAAGACGGCTCCGCCCGCGCCAGCGCGTCGCCTGCCGCGCGCCGAGGTGCGCCGGCGGCTCATCGACGCCGCAGCTGCCGTCTTCACCGAGCTCGGATATGCCGACGCGACCGTCGAGCGCATCGCCCTGTCGGCCGGCTTCACCAAAGGTGCGGTCTACTCGAACTTCGGCGGCAAGCAGGATCTGTTCGCGGCCGTCTTGCAGGAGCGCTCGGAGACCGAGCGTGAACGCCTGCTGGTGGAGACACGCGACGATCCCACCGACGTGCCGCGGACTGCCGCCAAGATCGTGGCCGAGAGCATCACGAGCGATACACAGCGAGAGCAGCTGGGCTTGGAGTTCGCCGCGCGCGCGGCGCGCGACACCGAGGCCAGGCAGGCCTGGACGCCCCTACGGCGTACGCAACGCGAGGTCGCCGAGCGAACGATCCGTGCCGTCGCCGAGCGCAGTGGCCTGGAGCTGCGCGTCGACCCCGAACTGGCCGCCCTGATCCTGCACTGCCTGACCAACGGTCTGGCCATGGAGCATCTGGCAGACCCCGAGAAGGTCGATCGTCCGGCGATCGAGCAAGCGATGGCGTCGACGATCTCAGCACTGACCACCGCCCATCAGGCAGGAGACCACTGATGTCACTACCCCCGCACGACCGACGCCCTGCGATGACACGACAACCTCGGCCCGCAGCGGCCTCGCCCCGAATCACAGCCCTCATCGTGGCCACGATCGCGTCGCTCGTGCTCGTCGCCTGCGGCTCGGCCGACGACGCCGAACCTGACACCACGTCGTTCGCGGTGGCCGGTGACCACCTGACCATCACCAAGAACTCTGGCGGCGAGATCGAGCTTCGTCCCGGCGACTCCGACCGGGTCGAAGTGACCCGCTGGTTCTCCGGCTCCCCCGACGATGCCACCTGGGACCTCGTCGACGACGAGCTGCTTCTCGCCACCGATTGCGGGTTCTTGTCCTCCTGTGACGTGCAGTATCGCGTCACGATTCCTCGCGATCTCGCCGTCACCCTCGAGTCGTCCAACGGCGACGTCCTGGCGGCGGACTTCGACACCGCCGTGTCGATCCACACCGAGAACGGCGCCATCACCGTGACCGACGTGTCCGGTGAACTCGTCCTGCGCAGCACCAGCGGAGACCAGCAAGCCAGCGGTATCAGCTCAGACAAGGTCGAGGCTCACGCGGAGAACGGGACCGTCGATCTCGGCTTCACCGACACGCCGTCGAGTGTCACGGTCAGCACAGAAAATGGTGCCGTCACCCTGCGACTTCCCGACGACCCCTATGACGTGACCGTCTCCACCGACAACGGCTCGGTCACCCAGGAACTCACCCAGCAGGCCAACAGCCCGCACACGATCGACGTGACGACCGAGAACGGTGCCATCGACCTTCGCCCACACTGAATCAGCCGACCGGGCTTCGTCGGGTCAGGGCATGGACACGTCCGGCACGGCCACGAGCTGCGAACCGCGAGCGAGTGACTCAGCGCCCGCCACGCCGACGAGCGAGGCCGCCACGGCGGCCCGGACCGGCACCATGGGCGGCGCTCCTGCCACGACCGTGGCTCGAAAAGCCTGGAGCATCAAGACCGTGCCTTCGTGGTGACGGTTCACGAGCTCACCGTCGAGTTCGATACGACCGGCGCGGCGCGTCTCCTCTCGAGCCGCGCCCCCACCCGCGACCCAGCCTTCCTTCCTCAACCGGGCGTCCCAGGACGGCTCACCAGGTGCTCGACAGGACTCGATCAGACCCTGAGAACCGCGCACCGACACCCAGCTCCAGTGACTCTCCGGTTCGCCTTGGAGAAAGCCGTGCCGCGTGATGGCCAGAGCACCCGTCGACAGACGCACCGCCATGGCCACCGCCGGACGCGGATCCTGGTCGTGGACAGGGAATGCGGCCACGCCGGTCGGCCACGCACCGGTGAGGTGAAGAATCGGCGACAACGTGTGCGTGCAGTAAGCCGTGGGCGAAATCCGGCCCCGCCAGGTAGCACTGTCACCGATCAGCGAGTCGACGGCCGCGGGAGCCATGGCATGCAGGTAGTCGGCCTCGATGAGCTGGATCGGGCCGATCTCCGCAGTCGCCAACGCCTCGGCGATCACCCGAACATGCGGATGTGCCACGTAGTTCTCGGCGAAGGAGTACGTGGCGGCGGCGCGGTCCGCGGCGGCGATGAGCGATCTGCCTTCGGCCTCGCTCGCGCAGGCGGCCGATTCGGACAGGACATGAATGCCTGCGTCCAGGAACTCGATAGCCATCGGGGCGTGCGCATCGAAGTCGTTGACGAGCGCTACCGCGTCGAGATCGTCGGACAGCAGATCCTGCCACCGCGTCGTCAACCGGGCGCCGGGATGATCGGCACTGGCGGCCTCCAGCAGTCGCTCGTCGTGGTCACAGAGCGCCACGACGTCAGCCCCGACACGGCCAGCCCAGTAGGCCAGGTGGCGGCCGTGGCCCACGCCGATGATGGCCAGTCGCATGGTCGTCTCACCGCCTGCTCGCGGGTGCCGCCGGAGCCGCTGTGGAGCTGGCGACACGCGCCTGCCCTGTCACGCCAGCACTCAGCCTCAGGACCCGCAGACCGTAGACGCAACTCGCCGGCGTGGCCAGCACGGCAAGAACGATCATCGCCGGCGTGGGGCTCCCGCCCTGAGCCAGCAGCACCTGGGCCGGCCCTTGGAGGGCCGCGGTCGCGCATCCCACCCAGGTCGCGAGCCACAGCGCACGCGGCCGGTCGATCGCGGCGCCCAGGATCGGTGCCACGAACCCAGCACAGCAGAGCACTGCGGTGATCACCAGGACGGTCCTCTGCGCGAGGGCGTCCATGGCTTGCGGACCCGCACCCCCGGGGCCCATCAGACCCCACCAGGCCATGGCTGTACCCAACGGCAGCATGCCGACCGCGCCGATGGCGATCGTCCACGCATCGGGGCGGTGCGGACGAACAGCCAGCACTCGCTCCCAACGCGCCAGCGCGTAGTTCCAGGCCAGCACCATGATCGCGACCGCCAAGAGTCCGAAGCTGCCGTACACCGCGGCGAAGACCCACGGGTCCATGTTGTCCATGCCGCTGGTGCGCACATCTGATCGGACGAGGAACTGAATGGCACTGCCCAGCGGAAGCCCCAGCAGGATCGGTGCGAGCAGACCCGTGGCTCCGCCGGCCAGGCCCAGCACGATCCATGCGGGAACGCGCCGACCCCACGGCCGGGTCAGGGCCACCGCTAGGCCGATGGCCAGCAGCTCGAGGACGATCGTGACGAGATTGCCCACCACCATGCGCGCGCCCTGAAGTTCGGCCACCGCCGCAGGATCACTCACGCCGCCGGTCGAGCCGCTGAGCCACAGCAGCTTCAACGCCATGTACGGAACGACCGCGATGACCACGAGCGCCAGGGCAATCGATGGAATCCGTGACCGCAACAGTCCCCCTAATAGAGATAGTTCTCTAGATGCTGTTCTCTAGTCTGCGCTAGCCTGTCCGCATGGTCAAGCCGGCCCGATTCACGACCGACCAGATCCTCGATGCAGCCACTGCGGCAGTTCACATGCACTGGAGGAACGCGACCGTCGGACATGTCACGACCGTCCTGAAGGCCCCATCGGGGTCGATCTATCATCGATTCGCATCGCGCGACGCGCTCTTCGCCGCAGCCTGGATCCGTGCCGTGCGGCGCTTCCACTCCCAGTTCGACGCCATCGGCGACATCGACGATCCGATCGAGGGCATCGTCGAGACCGGCATGCTCATCCCCGCCTTCTGTCGAGCTCACCCCCAGGACGCGCGGATGCTCACGGTCTTCCGATACCGCGATCTCGAAGCGGATCCACCCGCCGGACTCGCCGACGACCTCCGCGACCTCAACGCCCCCGTTCGCGCGCTGCTGTCACAGCTCGCGGAGCGCCGTTACGGTCGGGTGAGTCCGCGTGGCCTCGCACTCGTGGCGCTCGCCGCACGGGACACACCGCTGGGCATGGTGCGCAGCCTGATCGGC
>NZ_JBMDXJ010000170.1:0-18833 GCF_048594945.1 Pseudactinotalea sp.
CGCCAGCGCGCGCAGGCGCTGCTCGACACCGTGGGCCTGGGCGAGTACGCGCGACGCGCCGTCGCGCAGCTCTCGGGCGGGCAGCAGCAGCGCGTGGCGCTGGCCCGTGCGGTGGCGACCCGGCCGGACGTGCTGCTGCTCGACGAGCCGCTGTCCAACCTCGACGCCCGGCTGCGGCTCGAGGCGCGCACGTTCCTCAAGGAGTTGCAGCGTGAGCTCGGCGTCACCACGGTGTTCGTCACGCACGACCAGGCCGAGGCGTTGGCGCTGGCCGACCGGATCGCGGTGATGAGCGCCGGGAAGCTGATCCAGGTCGGCAGCCCGCGGGAGGTTTTCGCCAAGCCCGCGACCACGTTCGTGGCCGGCTTCATCGGCTCGACCCCGATGAACCTGATCTCCGGGAAGGTCGACGGCGGGCGGGTGCGGCTCGGATCCGCCGACGTATCGGTCCCCGCCGATGCCGAGGGCGTGGTCGATGACGGCGCCGAGGTCGTGTGGGGTGCCCGCCCGGAGTACCTGGGATGGAGCCCGACGGCGGTCGCCGACGGTGTCGAGGCCGAGGTCACCGTGGTGGAGAACCTGGGCGCGTCGGTACTCGTGACCGCGATGGCGGGCGAGGACCGGCTGCAGCTCGTGCTCGACGAGGACGACGAGCCGGAGCCTGGCTCGCGCGGCTGGGTCACCATGCGCCCCCACCGCACCCTGCTGTTCGACGCCGAGACCGGCGAGCGCCTCGACGCTCGCGGCGTGGCCGACGACGCCTGATTCACACGATCACCGAGCAGGAATGAGCGCCGTGACGCACCTCGACCGTGACCCCCGTGCCGATCCGGCACGCCAGTCACCCAGACTCCCCCACCGGCGTGACCCTCGTGCCAGTCCGGCACGCCAGTCACGCCACGCCGGTGCGGAGGAGGTGGCGCGATGACGGTGACGATCCGGCGGCGGGTCACGCTCGCCGACCAGGCGGAGAGCCGCTACCTGCCGGTGCCGTTCGACGTCCCGCCCGGGCGAGACTCGCTCGAGGTGCGGATCGCGTACGACACGAGCACCGCCGTCGTCGACCTCGGGTGTGAAGCACCGAACGGGTGGCGAGGGTGGTCGGGGGGTGCGCGGTCGCGGTTCGCGATCACCGCGGAGGCGGCGACGCCCGGCTACCTGCCGGGAGCGCCTGAGCCGGGCGCTTGGCACGTGGTGCTCGGCCTGCACCAGCTGCCTGCCGAGGGTGTGGAGATCGTGGTGGAGATCGACGTGCCGGCGGCCGCCCCGGTGGAGACGGAGCCGGTGGCGCCGGTGGCCGAGGTCGCCCGGGGCTCGAGCCGGGGACTGCCGGCGCCCGGCGGGCTGACGTGGTTCGCGGGCGACTTCCACGCGCACACGCTGCACTCGGACGGCTCGGAGAGCATCGACCAACTCGCGGCACGGGCGGTGGCGAGCGGGCTGGACTTCCTCGCGGTGACCGACCACAACACGGTGAGCCACCACGCGCACCTGCCGGGGGTGGGGGCTCGGCACCAGGTGTCGCTGCTGCCGGGGCAGGAGGTCACCACGGCGTACGGGCACGCGAACGCGTTCGGCGACATCGGATGGATCGACTTCCGGCGGCCGGGTCAGGCGTGGGTGGACGATGTCGCGGCGCGCGGCGGGGTGCTCTCGGTCAACCACGCGGTGGACGGCGACTGCGCGTGGCAGTTCCCGCTGGAGCGACTTCCCGCAGCGCTCGAGCTGTGGCACATCACCTGGTACCGGGACCTGACGGCGACGTTCCCGTGGGCGTTCTGGGCCCGCTGGGGCGGGATCTCACCGAACCCGGTGACTCCGATCGGCGGCAGCGACTTCCACCGACCGGGCGCCTACACGTTGGGGATGCCGACCACGTGGGTGTGTGCCGAGGACCCCTCACCCGAGGCGATCCTCGCCGGGGTGGCCGCTGGGCGGACCGCGATCTCGGTCGGGGCGCGCGAGAGCGCCTCGGGGCCGGTCGTCGACCCGCTGACCACGCCCCTGCTGCTCCGCCCCGACGGGTCCTCGGGCGCCGACGGCGATCTGGTGGCACTCGGCGCCGACGGCGCGGTGCTGTGTGACGCCGACGGGCGGCGCAGAGTTCTCGACGGCGACCAGGTGACGGTCCCCGCCTCGTGGGGCCGAGGCCCGTTCCACGTGGCCGACGGGCAGCGACGGATCCTCGCCCTGACCATCTGAGGGCCCGAGCGGCGATGGCCAGCGGGGCTGCCGTGTTGCGCAGCTCGATCACCAGGTGATTCTGATCCCACCGCTCCCACTCCAGAGGCCCGGCCTCACGGGTGGGTCGCGGCGACCAGGATGTGTGTGCCGCCGTCGAGCGTTCCCGATTCACCGCATGCGGCGACCTCGTTCTCGATGAAGTGTGCCCACCGCGATGGCTCGGCCTCGAGCGCAGCCACCGTTGCGGGGTCGCCCAGCGATGCCCAGTTGCTGGCGCTCATGGCCTCCACCCGACCGCCTGCGGTCTCGACAAGCTCACGCAGCTGGTTCGCACGGAACATGCGGCAGGTGTGGTCCACGCCCGGGAGGTGCCGGAGGTCACCGGTGCGGATCACCCTGTCGTTGAGCTCGTCGCCGAAGCGATCGACCACGGCGGCGATCCCCGGCAACGAATGCCGCCAGGTGCCGAGCATCGACATCACCGACGCCACCACGTACCCGGCAGGGCGAATGATCCGCAGCAGCCCGGCGAACGCAGCCTCGGCGTCCTCGAACGCATAGGAGAGTGGCCCGCCGTACGCGAGGACGACGTCGAACGAGGCATCGTCGAACCGGCTCACGTCGCGGACGTCGAGGATGTCGCGACCCGTGACGGCGGACTCAGCGCCGGTGCCCTCCAGGTGCTTCCGGTTGAGGTCGAGCTGGACCGGTGAGAAGTCCGTGACGTGCACGCGTGCCCCGAGGCTGGCGAGCTCGGCCGTGAATCGTCCCGGCCCGGCGCCGATCTCCAGCACCCGGTCGCCGGCGCTGACGAATCGTGCGAGGAAGCGCCGATGGACCTCGAGACTCGCTCGCGCTGGAGCGTCCCTGACCAACCGGTCGCGCTCAGCTTCGCCCAGGCGGTCGTAGTAGGCGCGGCTGCCGAACGGATCGTCGCTCACGGTGACATCCTGGCAGCCAGCCCGGTGCGAGTGGCAGCGGAGCGCCCGTGCCGTTGGTGTCACCTCGTCGACGCAGTCTCACTGGTGCGCTACGGCAGCGCCGGCAGCACGACCGGCACCCCGACGTCGGGGTCGGGGACCACGCGGCACCGGAGCCCGAACACCTCCTCGATCATCGGCGCGGTGACGATCCGCTCGGGGGCGCCCTCGGCGACGATGTGGCCGTCTCGCATGGCGATCAGATGGTCGGCGTAGCGGATCGCGTGGTTGATGTCGTGCAGCACGGCGACCACGGTCTGGCCGTCGTTGCGCAGGCCGGCCACGAGGTCGAGCACCTCGACCTGGTGGGCGATGTCGAGGAAGGTCGTGGGCTCGTCGAGGAGCAGCAGCGGCGTCTGCTGAGCGAGCACGAGTGCGATCCACACACGCTGCCGCTGCCCGCCGGAGAGGGCGTCGACCTCACGATCGCGCAGGTCCTCGACGCCGGTGGAGGCAAGCGCGGCGTCCACGGCGGCCTCGTCCTCGTGCGACCACCGGGAGATGAGGTTCTGGTGCGGCGACCTCCCGCGCGCCACAAGCTCGGCCACCGTGATCCCGTCGGGGGCGAGGGGGCTCTGCGGCAGCAGCCCGAGCACGCGCGCCACATCCTTGGTGCGCTGCTGGTGGATGCTCTGGCCGTCGAGCACCACCTGACCGGCCGAGGGCGAGAGCAGCCGGGCGAGCGTCTTGAGCAGGGTCGACTTGCCGCACGCGTTCGGCCCGATGATCACCGTGAATGCGCCGTCGGGGATCTGCACGTCGAGCCCGTGCAGCACCTCGCGGTCGTCGTAACCGACGACCAGTCCGTGGGCCTGCAGCCGGGTCATGTGCGTCGCCTCGTCCGCGTCGGAGATCGCCGACGGCGTGGCCTCGTTGGTCATCGTGTCTCCCTCGCGAGCAACCACACCAGGTACAGGCCGCCCAGCGTCACGGTCACGGCACCCACCGGTACCGGGCGGCCGGGGATCGCGAACTGGGCGAGGACGTCCGCCGCGCCGAGCAGCAGCGCTCCCACCAGCGCGGACGCCAGGAGCGACGGCATGCCCACGAGCCGCTTCGCGATCTGCGGTGCCGCGAGCGCGATGAAGCTGATCGGTCCGCTCAACGCCGTCACCACGGCGATCAGGCCGACCGCCGCGACGATCAGCACCACCTTGTCCAGCTCCACCCGGTGGCCGAGCATCGCCGCTGTGTCGTCGCCGAGCTCGAGCTGCTTCAAACGAGAACCGGTCAGCACCAGCAGCGCCACGAAGATCGCCACCCCGATCAGCCCGGGTGTGGCCTGCGGCCAGCGCACTCCGTTGAGCGAGCCCGCACCCCACACCGCCGCCCGCAGCGCGATGTCGAGCGAGGCCTTCACTGTGATGGCGCTGTTCACGCTCGTCAGCAGCGCGGACACCGCGATGCCCACGATGATCAGCCGGAACCCCTGCACGCCGCGCCGCCAGGCCAGCAGATAGATCACGATGGTCGTGGCGAGGCCACCGACGAATGCACCCACCGCCGTCGTGGCATAACCCGTGCCACCGAGAAGGATCACGGCGAAGACCCCGGTGAGTGCGCCGGTGGAGAACCCGATGATGTCCGGGCTGCCGAGCGGGTTGCGGGTGAGCGACTGGAACACGGCGCCGCTGAGGGCCAGCGCGGCGCCGAACGCCAGCGCGAGCACGGCGCGCGGCGCCCGCCACGACAGCACCACGGTGGCCGCCTGCTCGGGACCGCCGCCGAGCACGATCCGGATCAGCTCGCCCACCGGCACCACGTAGCTGCCGAGCGAGACCGCCACCCCGGTGACCACCACGCACGCGAGCAGCAGGATCGCGCACACCACGAGCGAGCGCCTGCGCACGAGCGCGGACGCCGGGCCAAGCCGCACGGCGAGATCGGTCACAGCCCGCTCGCCCCTCGCCGTCGGACCAGCAGGATCAGGACCGGGGCGCCGATGAACGCGGTCACCACGCCGACCTGCAGCTCAGTGGGCCACAGCACCACACGGCCGATCACGTCGGCGGTGAGCAGCAGCACCGCGCCCACGAGCATCGAGCCGGGGATCACCCAGCGCTGGTCCGGCCCGGTGATCCAGCGGACGATGTGCGGCACCATCAGCCCGACGAAGCCGATCGGCCCGGCAGCCGCGGTCGCCGCACCGCACAGCAGCGTGATCGCGACCACGCACGCCACCTGCAGCGCCGCCACGGGCACCCCGAGCGAGCGCGCCATGTCGTCGCCGAGCGCCATCGTGTTGAGCGGACCGGCGCACAGCAGCGCCAGCAGCAGGCCCGCCATGATGAACCAGCCGACCGCGCCCACGGTCTCCGGCGGCCGGTCGGTGATGCTGCCGGCGCCCCAGAACCGCATCCGGTCATAGATGGTCGGGTTGAGCAGCGCGAGCGTCTGGGACATCCCGCCGAGCACCGCCGCGAGCGCGACGCCCACGAGGATGAACCGCACCGGGCTGGCACCGGACCGGCCGCGTGTGGACAGCAGGTACACCAGCACGGTCGCGAGCACGGCGCCGAGGAAGGAGTAGGGCAGGAACTGCTGCACCCGGCTCAGCCCGAGGATCGCGACCGCCAGCACCACGGCGAACCCCGCGCCCGCGTTGACCCCGAGGATGCCCGGATCAGCGAGTGGGTTGCGGGTGAGTGCCTGGATGAGCGCACCCGCCACGGCGAACGCGGCACCGCACATCACGCCGAGCAGCGCGCGCGGCACCCGGAGTGTCCAGACGATGTCGGCGCGGTCGGTGGGGTGCAGCAGCTGGTGGATGCTCTCGCCGACCGAGATCATGCCCGAGCCCACGAGCATGCTCACCGCCAGCATCGCCGCGAGGGCGAGGACCGCGAGCAGCAGCAACCACCGGCGCCCGCGCGCTCTCGAGGTGGTCGTGATCTGCGTCGCGGTCGCGGTGCTCACCGGCGCAGGGCGAATGCCACGAAGTCCCAGCCGAGCGCCGTCGTCGACGCCACCCGCCAACCGGCCGCCTCGGCGAGCCGCGTGATCTCGGCCTCGGTGCGCCGCCCGGCCCCCGTCATTGCCAGCTGGGTCAGGTCACGCGCGGCGCCGCGGCTCCCGCCGGGCCCGGTCGCCGTGAAGGCATCGACGACGACGGCGGAGCTCGCCTGCTCGGCGAGCGCACCCAGCAGGCTGGTCACCTCGTCATCGGTGCGGGTCTCGATCTCGAGGGCGCTCACCACGAGGTCGGGCGCCCCCTGCGCACCCGCGTCGAGTGCGGCAGCGCCGGGAGCGAGCTGCCCGGCCAGGATGGCGCGCTCGCTCGGGGTGCCACCGAGGCGCACGGCGGGTCCGGCCAGTCCCGCGACGATCGCTGCGCCCGGCCCCTGAGCGGTCACAGTGCTCGCTTCCCGCCACGCGGGGAGCTGGGCCAACGACTCGGCCACGAACGAGAAGGTGGCGGACTCGGCAACGAGCTCGGAGAACCAGGCGTCGTCCTGCTCGGCCGCGCGAGCGAGCGTGTGGCCCTGCCGCCGCGCCCAGGCCGGCTCGCCCGCCTGCAGCGCCGGCGCAAGATCGACCAGCGCGTCGATCACGCTGCCCTCCACCGAGTCGGGTTCGAGCTCCTCGAGGGTGTGCTCGTCGTCGAGGATGCGCTCTCCCAGGCTGCCGAGACCCACGGAGCCCGGCCCACCGCCGTCGAGCATCACCACCTCGATCGTGGCGAGATAGCCGAGCAGCGCCGCGAGCGCGGGTTCGGCCACACCGAGGCTACGGGCGAGGTCGGAGGTGTCGCGGGCGCCTGCGGCGAGCGCCTCGAGCAGCCCGAGGCGAACCGCGGCGCGGACGCTCAGCCACGGCAGCGGGTCGAGCAGCGCGAGCGCCTTGCGGGCGGCGGTGTCCTCGGCGGCCCAGTAGCCGGTGACGTTGTGATGCGAGGTGGGCACCTTCTTGACGTGACGCAGCCAGCGGCGCAGCTCGATGAGCGAGCGGCTCTCGCCCGCCGCCCACACGAACCCGGTGCCGGCGGGCAGGTCGGCGGCGATGACCGACTGCGGCAGTCGTGACGGCGCGCGCTCGGGCGTGGTGACCCACCTCAGCGTGTCCCGGTCGCGGAGCGGGACGGGCAGCTGCGCGCTCGGGTGGCGGATCTCGAGGTGGACGTGCACCGGCGCCTCGCTCGGCCGATCGGCGAGGAAACGGAGGATCGCGGGGATCGCGGTCTCGTCGCCGGCGAGGACCACCCAGTCGAGCTGCTCGGGCAGCACGAGCGAGCTCTTCGGGCCGACGAAGTGCAGCCGGTCCCCCGGCTTCGCATCCGCGGCCCACGAGGCCGCGGGGCCGTCGCCGTGCATGACGAAGTCGAGATCGAGCTCGAGCCCGACGGCGTCCCACCGGGAGGGGGTGTAGTCGCGCCCTTGTCGGTGGGGAGCCGGTGGCCAGTCGATGCTGCGTGCCCGCTGCACCGGCAGCGCGGTCTGCAGGTCACCGTCGGCGGCGAAGACGAGCTTGACGTGGTCGTCGAACGCCTCGTTGATGAAGGCCGGCATCCGGTCCTCACCCACCGTGAACTCCCCCAGCTGGTCGCCGGTCACGGTGACGCGGCGCAGGCGCGGCGTCACGTCGGCGACGGCGCTCACCGTCACCTCGCGCAGCACCAGTGGGTGGGTGCGCAACGCGGACTGCGCCATCTCAGCCGAACTCCGCCTCGATGTAGTCGAGCAGCTCCAGCGCCGTCTGGTAGTCGGCGCGGTGAGCCCAGTACGGCAGGTCGTAGGCCTGGTCGTTCTGGTAGGCGGGCAGGTCGCCGTAGGTGGGGTCCTCGCCGAGCTCGGCGGCGCTGATCACCTCGGACTGGAATCCGAGCACGAACACGGTGGGTGCGGTGATCGCCTGGCCCACCTGCTCGGTGGACATCTCGAAGCTGTCGCCGCTGCCCATGCGCTCGAAGTGCGGGTTCTCGGCGAGGATCGGCTGCGGCTCGAACCCCAGCTCGGCGAGCGCCTGCGGCAGCGCGGAGTCCTCAGGGATCGAGAACGGGCGCAGATCGGGAAGCATCAGCAGGTAGGCGACCGGGGTCTCCGGCACCGTGATCGCATCGCGGACCTCAGCCGCGCGGGCGGCGTAGGCGTCTTCCAGCGCCTGCGCATCGTCGGGCCGGTCGAGCACGTCGCCCGCGATGTAGTCGAGCTGGACGTGCCAGTCCGGGAGCGCCTGGTCCACGATCACGGTGGGGGCGATCTCGCTGAGCTGGTCGTAGGCCTCGATCGCCTGCATGCCGGGGAAGCCCTGGCCACCGGCCACGATCAGGTCGGGCTCCATCAGGAGGATGGCCTCGAGGTCGAAGCCGTCGTTGCTCCACGGCACGATCTCGGTGCCGTCGGCAGCGGCCTCGTCGGCCCAGAACGGCGGAAAGTCCGTCGACTCGGTGTTGAGCGGCACCGATCCGACGACAGGCACGTCGAGGGCGTAGAAGAACCCTGTGAGGGCGGAGTTGAGGACCACGATCCGCTGCGGGTCGGCGGGGATCGTCACCTCCCCCTGGATGGTGTCGACCGCGCGGTCGGCGGCGCCGTCCGCGGCGCTCTGGCCGGCGTCGGTGCCGTCATCGGTGGTGGCGTCGGAGCCGCCGCCGCATCCCGCGAGCAGCGCGAGAGCGAGGGCAGCAGCGGGCAGGGCAAGAAGAGGTCGGCGCACGCGCACAGGGCGGTCCTAGGTCTGGGGAAGCGAGGGGGACGTCGGTTACGTTAGCCTTGCCTAAGTGCCAGAAGGCGACATTGCGAGGCCATGACATGACGCTTGCGGACCCGCGGCTGCTGCCGGCACAGGACGAGCCGGAGGCGGTGGTCCAGTTCCGCTCGCACGCGCCGCACCAGCACGCGGAACCGCACCTGATCTACCTGATCTCCGGTGCGGGGTCGGTGCGGCTGGCCGCGGGTGAGCACCCGCTGGCTCCCGGCACCGGGCTCTGGCTCGATGCCGGCGTGGAGCACGAGCTGCGGCTCGAGGGCCCCGGGGTGGTGCTGGGGCCGCTGCTGTCACCCTCGGCGCGGCCGCCCAGGGGTAGGGAGCGGCGCGTGCAGTCGCCCGAGCTGCACGAGCTGATGACGATCCTGCTCGCCCGGTGGGCCACACCGGGATTCGACCGGCTGCTGTTCCGCGACTCGATGGAACGAGTGCTCGCCGAGATCGGCACGGACTGGTTCGACCTGGTGCTGCCGCGTCATGCCGCTGCGCGCGAGATCGCCCTGGCGGCGCCGACCAGCACCGCGACGCTCGCCGACCTCGCGGCGGAGCAGTTCCTCAGCACCCGTCAGGTGCAGCGGATCTTCCTGGAGCAGACCGGGCTGCCGTTCGCCACGTGGCGCTCCCGCGCGCGGCTCAACCGGGCGATCGCCGCGCTGCGTCGAGGCGAGGGGATGCGGGCTGCCGTGACGGACTCGGGCTTCGGCTCGCGGCGCACGTTGCGGCGCGCACTGGCGCGCGAGGCCGTGGAGGTTGGCGCCCTGCTACCCCTGCGTGCCTCACCCCACCCCGCTGGTCCGAGGTGATCCGATACCACCGTGAGGTACCCGATTACCTCGAGCCCGGGCGGTGGTGGCGATCCGCAGCCCAGCGCTCGGCGGCCTCCATGATCAGGTCACACACCGGGTCCTTGACGTCGTAGTACGCCTCGGCGTCGTCGGGGTGGAGCCGTGCGAGCGCGGTCTTGACCTGCGCGTACGCGGCGGCGGCCGCGGGTGCGGCGCGCAGGTAGTCACGGAACAACAGGGCGTAGCGCTCGTTCGGGCTGCCGACGGCGCGCACATGCAGATGCGTCGGCCGCCACGAGGTCGGCGGGCGGAAGTAGAGCTTGCGCCAGCCCTCGTTGCCGTGGGTGTCGCCGGGCGGGACGTGGTCGGCGACGATCGAGGTGGGCGTGGCGCCGAGCCGGGCGAAGGCGTCGGGGATGCGGGCATCATCGAGGTCGGCAACGCTCACCTGGATGTCGATGACGTCCTTCGCTGCCAGGCCCGGCACTGACGTCGACCCGATGTGCTCCACCCGCACGGCCAACTCGCCGAGCGCCCCGACGATGCGCTGCCGCACCGCCTCGAACTCCTCCGGCCAGCGCGGGTCGTAGGGACTGATGACGATGCCGGGGACCCCAGTGCTCATCGGATCAACACTGCCACCCAACCTGGTTGGAGGTCATCGGAGACCACCGCGAGGCATTCGATTGCCTCGAACCAGGGCGGGTTCAGGTGTCAGCGATCGTCAGGCCTGCTCGACGGCGGTGGGTCGCCGTGGGATCGCGAGCGCACCCAGGGCCCCGATCACGGCCGCGATCGCGAGTGCGAGCGCGCGGCCGCTGGTGGCGTCGGTGAGGACACCGGCGCCGATCGGGCCGATCGCTGCGCCGATCCCCCGCGACATCGAGTACGCGCCGAGCACCAGGCCGATGGTGCGGACGTCGACCACGTCTGCGGTGAAGATGCTCTCGAGGGTGGAGAACATGCCGACAGCGATGCCCGCGAGCACCACGAACACGATCGCGACCGCGAGCTGCCCGGAGACGAGCAGCAACAGCGACGAGAGGCCGATCAGCAGCAGGCTGCCGCGGAACAACGGCTCGGAGCCCACGCGGCTGACCAGCCAGGGCAGCGGCAGCCGGCCAGCGAGCTGGAACAACCCCCGCAGACCCGCCAGCGAGGAGGCGACACCCAACGTGAGTCCCGCCGTCACCATGGCCGGCACCTGGTAGAGGAACAGCACCGACGTCACGATCCCGCCGCAGACGGCGACGACCAGCAGCCGGCGTACGAGCGGCTCACGCACCGCCGTCGCCAGCCCACGGAGCAGACCGAGGCGAGGGCCGCCGTCGTCGGCCGTGGGAGTGGTGGGCACCACGGCGGCGGCGCCGAGGAACACGGCAACCACCGCGCCGCCGACCACGGCGATGGCGGCGCGCCACCCCCAGTGCTGCGCCATCAGGCCCATCAGCGGCAGGAACACCGGGCTGGCGAACGCGCCCCAGAGGGTGTTGACCGTGATCGCGCGGGTGCGGTCGGCGGGTGCCAGCCGCGCGATGCTCGCGTGCACAGCGGTGTAGTAGCCGGCGGCCCCCACCACGCACTGGGTGGCGATCGCCCCGATCACGAACACCACCGGGTCGGTGGCGGTGGCCGTGACCGCGGTGCCGACGCCGGCTGCGACCGCGGCGACGAGGAACACCAGGCGGGGCCCCGCGGTATCGATCGCCCGACCGGCGACCACGGCGACGAAGCCACTGGCGAGCAGGCCGAGGCCGTACGCCGTCGAGAGCGTTGACTCCGACCAGCCGGTGTTCGTGGCGATCGGCGAGACGAGCACGCCGTAGCCGTAGAACCACGAGCCGAACGCGACGATGACCACAAGGCCGAACGTGACCGTGAGCCGCCGCGGTAGCCGGTCAGCGCGGGCGGCGGCCGGGGTGCGGGGCATCGCCTGGCATCCTCGCAGATGAGAGCGGAACCGGGAGCCCGGCTGGCCCACGATGCCGAGATCGTAGGTCGAAGCCGAGATCGTAGATCTGGACCTACGATCTCGACGCATACCTACGATCTCGAGCTAGTCGGGAAGGGAGACGTACGCATGCCCGACGAACGAACCCGGGTGGTCTGCCTGTGCGGCTCGCTGCGGTTCCAGGACGCGTTCGAGACCGAACGGCGGCGACTCACGTCGCTGGGCGTCATCGTGCTCGCTCCGGAGCCGGTGGACGGCGAGCTGACGCCCGCACGGCGCGACGCCCTGGGCGAGCTGCACCTGAGGCGGATCGACCTCGCGGACGAGGTCCGCGTGGTGAGCGAGGGCGGCTACGTCGGATCGGCGACGCAGCGCGAGGTCGCGTACGCGCGAGCGCTGGGCAAGGCCGTCAGCGCGGTGGAGCCGGCGCTCGAGGTGTGAGCCGCCCATCCCAGGGCGGCGCACGCGGCGCCGGGCGCATAGCCTTGGCACCTGTGACCACGCCTGACCCCACCCTCGCCTCGCCCCACTCGCCGACCCTGGACGACTGGGTCTCTCGCCACGCCGACGAGGTGATCGCGGCGGCCGAGCGACTCGGGACGCCGGTGGTGTGCGCGTCCGGGCTGTCGCCGTCGGGTCCGATCCACCTGGGGAACCTGCGCGAAGTGATGACGCCGCACCTGGTCGCGGACGAGGTGCGGCGCCGCGGGATCGCGTGCGATCACCTGATCAGCTGGGACGACTACGACCGGTTCCGCAAGGTCCCTGCCGGCATCGACGGCGTCGACGAGTCCTGGAACGAGCACATCGGCAAGCCGCTGACGGCGGTGCCGGCGCCGCCCGGGTCAGCGCACGACTCGTGGGCGGCCCACTTCCGCGCTCAGTGCGAGCAGTCCCTGGCCGAGTTGGGGATCACCTACCGCGGTATCAGCCAGACCGCGCAGTACACGGCCGGCGCGTACGCCGAGCAGGTGCTGTTCGCGATGAAGCACCGCACCCAGATCGACACGGTGCTCGACCGATACCGCACGCTGGACGCCGCCGCGAAGGCCGGCACACCGCAGCCGCTCTCCGAGGACGAGCAGAGCGCTGCGGACGACGCCGCCGAGGGCTCCGGTGCGGCCGCCGAGGACGACGGCTCCTCCGGTGCCGAGTACTACCCGTACAAGCCGTACTGCACGCTCTGCGACCGGGACACCACCACGGTCACCGCATACGACGACGACTCCACCGAACTCACCTACACCTGCTCCTGCGGGCACGGCGAGACGGTGCTGCTGAAGGACTTCCACCACGGCAAGCTCGTGTGGAAGGTCGACTGGCCGATGCGCTGGGCGTTCGAGAAGGTGATCTTCGAGCCCTCCGGTGTGGACCACCAGTCGCCGGGATCCTCGTTCGCCGTCGGGCTCGACCTGGCGCCGCTGTTCGGGTGGCAGCGGCCGATCGGGCCGATGTATGCGTTCGTGGGCATCAAGGGGATGGCGAAGATGTCGTCCTCGCGGGGGCAGGTGCCGGTGCCGGCCGATGCGCTGCAGATCATGGAGCCGGCCGTGCTGCGTTGGATGTACGCCCGGCGCAAGCCCAACCAGAGTTTCGAGGTCGCGTTCGACGCCGAGCTGCTGCGGCTGTACGACGAGTGGGATGCGCTGAACCGCCGCATCTCCGCCGGGTCCGCGCAGGCGGCCGAGCAGGCAGCGCACGCGCGCGCCTCGAGCACGGCCGACGGCGGTCTGCTGCCGGTGACGCCCCGCCCGGTCGCCTACCGCACGCTGGCATCGGTCGTCGACATCACCACGGGCGACGCCGACCAGCTGCTCCGCATCGTCAGCCAGGTCGAGGAGGAGCCGATCGCCGACCTCGGCGAGCTGCGACCCCGGCTGAGCTGTGTCGAGCACTGGGTGGCGGACCGGATGCCACCGGAGGACCGCACCGTGGTACGAACGGCGCCGGACGCCGTCGGGCACTCAGCCCTGACCGATGACCAACGGGACGCGCTCGCGATGCTGCTCGACGGCAACGGCGAGGACCTCCCGCGGATCGAGACCGCCTGGAGCATCGCCGGCCTGACGCACCAGGTGTACGGGGTGCCGAAGGTGCAGCGCGGGCTCGCCGCCGATCAGATCGTCAAGGGTGACAAGGAGCTCTCGACGGCGCAGCGCGAGTTCTTCCGGCTCGTGTACCAGCTGCTCATCGGCAAGGACACCGGGCCGCGGCTGCCTACGCTCCTGCTGGCCGTCGGGCCCGAGCGGGTGCGCGAGCTCGTGACGATTCAGCCGCGCTGATCGGCGGAGGCCCGTAGCGGAGCAGCGGTCCCGAAGAACGCGCTGAATCGGGTTGGATGTATCCATGCCCCTCGCACCCCGGTACCTGGCCGACGACGCCCGCTATGACTCGATGACCTACCGCCGCACCGGCCGCTCCGGCCTCGATCTGCCGGCGCTGTCGCTGGGCCTGTGGCACAACTTCGGTGATGTCAACCCGTTCGAGACCCAGCGCGCCATCCTGTGGCGGGCGTTCGACCTGGGCATCACGCACATCGACCTGGCGAACAACTACGGTCCGCCCTACGGCTCCGCGGAGGAGAACTTCGGGCGGCACCTCGCGAAAGACTTCGCGCCCTACCGTGACGAGCTCGTGATCTCCACCAAGGCCGGCTACGACATGTGGCCCGGCCCGTACGGCGACCACGGCTCGCGCAAGTACCTGCTGTCCTCGCTCGAGCAGTCGCTGGGCCGGATGGGCCTGGACCACGTGGACATCTTCTACCACCACCGCCCCGACCCCTCGACGCCGCTCGCGGAGACGATGGGCGCACTCGCCTCCGCCGTGCAGCAAGGCAAGGCGACCTACGTGGGCGTGTCCAACTACTCGCCCTCGCGCACGCGCGAGGCGGCTGCCGTGCTGGCCGAACTGGGTGTGCCTCTGCTCATCCACCAGCCGAGCTACTCGATGTTCAACCGTCACATAGAAGACGCAGCGATCGAGGACCGTTATGACGGTCGGCAGAGCGAGTCGCTGCTCGACGTCGTGGGTGACCTCGGCGTGGGAACGATCGTCTTCTCGCCGCTGGCTCAGGGCCTGCTGACGGGTCGCTACCTCGGCGGGTCGGCACCCGAGGGGTCCCGGGCCGCACGCAGCGACTCACCGTTCCTGTCCTCGACGAGCCTCACCGAGACCTACCTCGAGCGGGCACGAGCGCTCAACGCGATCGCGGAGGACCGGGGCCAGAGCCTCGCGCAGCTGGCGCTGTCGTGGGCGTTGCGCGACGAGCGGGTGACGTCGGCGCTCATCGGCGCGTCCTCGGTGGCGCAACTGGAGGACAACGTGGCTGCGCTGGCGTCCCCGCCGCTCACCGAAGACGAGATCACGGCGATCGAGCCCCACGCCGTGGATGGCACGGGCCGCTGACCATCGGCAGCGACTCAGTTCGTTGGGACCAGCCGGACGCCGTCGGCGTCAATGCTGATCTGCTGGTCCGGGCAGACCGGTCCGGCGACATCGTCGGTCTTGCCCGAGGGGCGTTCGACGCTGATATCTCCAGGCGTACATCCGTAGCCGAGCAGCACCACACCACCGTCAGCGGTGACGTCGACCTGCTCGTCGCCCAGGTCGACGGTCACGGCTTCGCCGCTGACGTTGCTGATGCTCAGATCGCCGGTGTTGCTGCATGAGACCAAGCAGGGCGTTGCCATCAGCAGCAGGAGCGCCCGCCCCCGTGGCCACGCTCCCCGCGCGCCCATGGTCCCTCCCGAGTACACCTGCACGATCCGACGGTAGCTCCGGGTCCGACACGCGAACCGGCCCTTCACGGAAGTGACACAACACTCGACCTGCGACAGCACACCCGACAGCGGGCCCATGGCCGGGTCCCCTCGTACGGTGGGGCCGTGGACGGATCCTTCACAGGCAGCCGGTGGCGGCGCTCGGCGCCGGCCCTCGATGCGGACGCGCCTCGCCACGTCGGCATCATCATGGACGGCAACCGCCGGTGGGCACGGGCACGCGGGCGAATGCCGAGTTTCGGTCATGATGTCGGTGCGAACCATCTGGCGGATGTGCTCGGCTGGCTGCGCGTCCGCGGCGTGGAGCACGTCAGCGTCTACGTGCTCTCGGCTGACAACATCCGCAAGCGTTCGACGGGAGAGATTCACCACCTCTTCGGCCTCATCGAGACGGTCCTGTCGAAGGCTGTGGAGCGGGCTCACGACTGGCAGCTGCACGTCTCGGGGGACACGCGTCTCCTGCCCGCACCCGCGCGCGGCGCGCTAGCGCAGGTGGTCCAGGAGACGCGTGGGCGTCCCTGCCATCTGACACTCGCCATCGGGTACTCACCGCACGAGGACATCGCCACCGGCATCCGCGCCGCCCTGCACCAGGGCATTGACCCCGCCTCGGCCGAGTTCATCGGGGCGGTGAGTGGGAACCTGCCAGGAGGGCCGGTCAAGGAGATCGACCTCGTCATCCGAACCGGCAACGAGCAGCGGACCTCCGGCTTCTTCCCGTGGCAGTCGATCCATTCGGAGATCGTTCGCTCTCGCAAGATGTGGCCCGCGTTCAACGAGGCCGACCTCGACCGCGTGCTGGCCGAGTACCGCCGGCGCCGGATCCGGGCACACAGCGAAGGCTGATACGGCCTCAGTCGAGGGCGCGCGGGGACTAGTGGCACGCGTTCGAGGGTCCTGAACGCTCGGCGCGTCAATGCGGCGCCTCGCTTCGTTGCCGTCCTCGGCGATACATCCACTCGTGCGTCGCCGAACTGTCCAGCAACGTCGGACGCGCACCACTAGCGTGACTCCCTGACCGACCAGGAGGTGCCGATGGCTGCCACGACCGATGTCGAAGCGCGGAGAGGTGCGTTCTCCTCGCGGACCGTGTTCATCTTCGCCGCGATCGGCTCCGCCGTGGGGCTCGGGAACATCTGGCGGTTCCCCTACGTCGCCTACGAGGGCGGCGGCGGCGCGTTCATGATCCCTTACATCGTCGCCCTGCTCGTAGCCGGTCTGCCGTTCCTGCTGATGGACTACGCGCTCGGGCATCGGTTCCGGGGATCGGCACCGCTGGCGTTCGCGCGGCTGCGGCGGTGGACGGAAGGCATCGGCTGGTGGCAGGTGGCGATCTGCCTGGCGATCGCGGTCTATTACGCCGCGGTGATCGCGTGGTCGATCCGGTACACCGGCTTCTCGTTCACGCAGGCGTGGGGGGACGACCCCGAGTCGTTCCTGATCAAGGACTTCCTGCAGGTCAGCGATGGCGTCTCGTTCACGGTCGTGCCCGGTGTGCTGGTGCCGTTGGTGCTGGTGTGGCTGGCCACGATCGTCATCATGGCGCTCGGCGTGCAGAAGGGGATCGGGGCCACCTCCGTGGTCTTCATCCCGGTCCTGCTGCTCGCGTTCACCGCGCTGGTGGTGCAGGCGGTGATGCTGCCGGGCGCCGGCGCTGGGCTCGACGCGTTGTTCACCCCGCACTGGGCAGCTCTGGCCGAACCCGCGGTCTGGGGCGCGGCGTTCGGGCAGATCTTCTTCTCGCTGTCGGTGGGCTTCGGAATCATGATCACCTACAGCTCCTACGTGGGCCGCAAGACCGACATGACCGGGTCGGGCCTGGTGGTCGGCTTCTCGAACTCGGGCTTCGAGCTGCTCGCCGGTATCGGTGTGTTCGCAGCCCTCGGGTTCCTTGCGCAGGCCAACGGCGTCCATGTGACCGAGGTGGTGGAGGGCGGCATCGGGCTGGCGTTCATCGTGTTCCCGGCGATCATCAGCGAGGCACCCGCAGGCGCCCTGATCGGGGTGCTGTTCTTCGGGTCGCTCGTGCTCGCGGGCATCACCTCGTTGGTGAGCATCCTGGAGGTGGTGATCTCCGCCGTCCGAGACAAGTTCGACCTGACCAGGGTGCGCGCGACGCTGCTGGTCACGGTGCCGGCTGCGTTGATCAGCATCGCGTTCTTCTCGACCGCCAGCGGTCTGAACGTGCTCGACATCGTGGACCACTTCGTCAACCAGTACGGGATCCTGCTGGTCGCCGTGGTGAGCACGATCGCCGTGGCGTGGGGCGTCCGCGCGCTCCCGACCCTGGCGGCCCACCTCAACCGCACCGGCTCGCTGCACCTCGGGCGGTGGTGGTACGTGCTGGTCGGCGGCGTGATCCCGGTCGCGCTGACCTACATCCTCGTGCAGCAGCTGATCGCCGACCTGCGCACCCCGTACGGCGGCTTCCCGACATGGATGCTGGCCGTGTTCGGCTGGGGCATCGCGATCGCCACCATCGTCTTCGGGCTCCTCGCCGGCCGCACCAGATGGCGGGAGGGCACCGCCGTCGACGACTTCGACGCCGACCAGGACAGGCAGGAGGCAGCATGAGCGGGGCAGCGATCGCCATGATGGCGGTGTCGATGGTCATCGTGTGGGGCGGCCTCGTGGCCGCGATCATCAACCTTCGGCGGGGCGGCGAAGGCGGCCCTGGCTCGCATCGCGACCTGTAGAGCAGATCACGACGGCGCTGCCTCGCCCGCGTAGGCGGGTTCAGTCTGCTGGGTCGTCCTTGCTGGCGTCATCGTCCTTGGCGACCACGGCACCGGCGGCCTTCGCGAGATTCTTGGCGGCCTCGGCTCCCCCGCTCACGAGTGCTTCGAAGAGTGTGTTGAGGTCGATGAGGTCGCGGTCGACGTAGGTGAGCTTGCCGTCCTTGTCCTTGAGGATCAGCAGCCCGCGAACCTCGCAGTTCTTCGTGACCTTGGGCTCGCCGTCGTCACCGACCCAGATCAGGGCGGAGCAGCCGGTGCGGTTGATGATCCAGACCACGATCTTCGCCAGTCCAGCGACACCGATCAGGGCCATCGCCACGATCCACACGAACACGGGCACGAGCGCCTTGTTGGGGTCGGACTCGACCACCACCTCCTCGAGCGAGACGTCGGTGGCCTCGTCGACGTCGGCGTCGAGGTACTCCGCAAGCGCGCGCGCTTCCTCCACGGTCCCGACGGTCACCTGCACGTTCAGCTGCTCAGACATCTGGCCATCTCCTTCGATCGGCACGACCCCCGGTGGCGCGAGCGTAGAGCCTTCTTACTCCGGCTGTGCCGCACTTCGGACGCTGTGCGCGCCTGCCGTGGCGAGGCGATCGTCAGGTGCTCGGCAGCACCGAGGCGACGTCGGTGTGAGTGACGTCGGATCCGACGAAGAGGAGTGGCTCTCCCGCCGTGACCGACAGCGCGTAGGCAAAGCAGTCCCCATA
>NZ_JBMDXJ010000171.1:0-3173 GCF_048594945.1 Pseudactinotalea sp.
CCCCTCTCGCTGCCAGTTGGCGGGCAGCTCGAAGGTGCGCACGTAGTCGCCAGTGGGGTTCTCGTCAGGGACCCGCGGCGGATCGATCGGGAACGGATAGGCCGTGTTCGTGTAGAGCGGGTCGCCGTAGCCCTGGAGCACCCAGTGCCCAGGCACCTCGATCTCGTCCCAGCCCGCCACCTCGGTGCCGGGCCGCGGGCCGGTGCCCGCCGCCGTCGGGCTCAGCCTGAACCGCCAGGTGCCGGACAGGTTCACGGAGCGGCGGCTGTGCCGCAGGCCTTGACTGCGCGTGCGGCGCAGCCCGTGGGAGGGCGTGGGGGTCTGGATCGCGTGTGTCATCGGCTGCTCGGGTCGGGGATCAGTCGGTCAGAGTCGAGGGCGGCGTGCCGAGCGCCTCGACGGCGTCCCACACGTTCTCGGGGATCGGCTCAGCCAGCAGCGCATCGAGTTCGGCGAGCCGGCGAAGGCTGCTGATGCCCACGACCGTGCTCCGCACCCAGGGCGATCGCGTGGAGAAGCGCAGCGCGAGCGCGCCGGTCGAGACGCCGTGCTCGGCGCACGTGCGACGCAACCGCGCCACCCAGTCCAGCAGCTCGTCGGATGCCGGGCGGTAGCCGTACCTGGTGCTGTTGGTCGAGCCGTTCGCCAGCAGGCCACCACCGAAGGGCGCGGCGTTGAGGACCGCCATGCCTCGTTGCGCTGCCTCATGGAACAAGGACGCTGCGGAGGCGTCCACGAGCGTGTACCGGTTGTGGCTGAGCAGTACCTCGAACGCACCCGTGCGCACGTAGCCGGCCATCAACTCGCTCGGCCCCGCGGCCACGCCGATCGCACCGACGAGACCCTGATCGCGCAACTCGGTCAGCCCTTGCACCGCGCCGCCCGGCCCCATCGCCTGCTCGAAGGTGATCGTGTACGGGTCGTGCAGCTGGTACAGCGGCAGCCGATCGAGACCCAGGCGCGCGGTGGACTCCTCGAACGAACGCCACACGCGATCCCGGTCGAACGCTCCGGTCTCCAGGTCACGGTCGGCCTTCGAGAGCACCACGATGCCCTCCGGGAGACCGCCGAGCTCACGGATCGCCGCCCCCAACACCTGCTCGCTGCGACCGCCCGCGTACATGTTCGAGGTGTCCACGAGCGCGTGCGCACTCGTGAGCATCCCGATCGCGAGCTCCACCTCGGCCGGCGTCACAGGCGCGGAGGGATCGCCGTCGGGCGGCACCTGCCCCAGACCCGACGTGCCGATCGTCACCACTGCCGCCGGCCATGAGGCCGGGCCAGGTATCGCCGTCATCCCTTGATCGCTCCCGAAGCCATGCCCTTCATGATCTGCTTGCTGAGCAGCAGGAAGATCACGAGGGTGCCGAACACATTGAGGCAGATCGCTGCGAACAGCGGTCCGTAGTTGGTCGCACCGTACTCACCCGAGAAGTTCAGCAGACCCACCTGGATCGTCGCGAGATCCGGGTTGGTGACGAACGTCAACGCCACCAACAGGTCGTTCCAGATCGAGAAGAACTGCACGAGCCCGAGCGTGACGATCGCGTTGGTCACCATCGGTATCCCGACCGAGACGAAGGACCGGAGCATGCTCGCGCCATCGATCGTGGCGGCCTCGAAGATCTCGCGCGGGAGCGAGCGGAAGTAGGCAGCCATCATGAACACCGTCAACGGCAACCCCATCGCCGTGTAGGTGAGGATGAACGGCCAGTAGGTCTCGGTCAGACCGATGCGGAAGTAGGAGATGAACAGCGGCACCAGCAGCATCTGGCCAGGCACCATGATGCCCGCAAGGAACAGCAGCAGCGTGGTGTTGCGGCCCTTCCAGACCATCACCTCGAGCGCGAATCCGGCAGCGACGCCCGTCGCGAGCAGCAGGAACAGCGAGGGCA
The DNA here is from genome assembly GCF_048594945.1 of Pseudactinotalea sp. NCBI lineage: Bacteria > Bacillati > Actinomycetota > Actinomycetes > Micrococcales > Cellulomonadaceae > Pseudactinotalea > Pseudactinotalea sp. The sequence goes on from NZ_JBMDXJ010000171.1 coordinate 1,896, forward strand.
CCGTGGCAATCACCGAGTTGCGCACGTTGGTGGCGAAGCTGCCCGTGATCCAGGCCTCGACGTAGTTGCCCCACTGCCACTCCTCCGGCAACGCGAAGATGCCGCCGGTGAGGAACTCGTTCTGGGTCTTGAAAGAGCTGATGAGGAGCCAGATCATCGGCGCGACCATGACGCTCAGCAGCAGCGCGACCAGCACCCAGACCACGACACGGCCGAACGTCAACCGGCGGCTGAACGGGGATCGGCGGCGGCGCACTCCGCCCACGGCTGCGGCGGTCATCGCTTCGCTCCCTTCGCGGCCGTGACATCTCGGCGCGAGCTGCGGAACACCAGGATCGTGATGAGGAACGCCACCACCGTGAGCGCGAGCGCCAGGGTGGAGCCGTATCCGTACTCGTTGTAGGTGAAGGTGGTGCGGAACATGTACAGGGTCAGCGGCATGGTGTCGTTACCTGGACCGCCATTCGTCAACGCGATCACCGAGTCGAACACCTTGAAGGTGGAGTTGATCGCGAAGACCGTGGCAGCCAGCAGCACCGGTAGCGACAACGGGATCACGATGTGGCGCACCAGCCGCAGACCGTTCGCGCCGTCGATCCGCGCGGACTCGATGACCTCCTCGGGGATGTCCACCAGGCCCGCAAAGAGCAGCACGGCGAAGAAGCCCATCGACTTCCAGACGTCCATGATCATGAAGACAGCGAAGGCCGTTCCGCCATCGCCGAGCCAGTCGATGCTCTGGCCACCGAAGAACTCGATGACGGCGTTGACCGGGCCCGGCTGCGGGTTGATCGCGAAGATGCGCTTGAACAGCTGCGCGACCGCCACGGTCGGCAGGATCACCGGGAAGAAGCAGATCGTCCGCACGATCACCGAGGATTTCTTCAGTGCGAACACATACAGCAGCGCCAGCAGATATCCCGCGCTGACCTGCAGCACGGTCGCCACGGCGGCGTACTTGAAGGAGAAGGTCAGCGCCTCCCAGAAGTTGCTGTCACCGACCAGGCGCGTGAAGTTGTCGAACCCTGCGGGCGTGAAGCCCCGGAGCACGTTGCCATCGAAGAAGGTCAGTCCGAGCGACCAGAATATCGGCACGACCTTGATCAGCGTGTAGAACAGCAGCGCGGGCGCGAGCAGGATGAGGATCGTCTTCTTGTCACCCAGGACGCTCTGCATTCCCGGCCCTCCTCGTGGTGGCGGCACCGCGCTCAGGGCGCGGTACCTGTGATCGCTTGCGGCGCGTCGGGGGGGGGGGGGGGGGGCGCCCCCCCCCCCCCC
>NZ_JBMDXJ010000172.1:0-7028 GCF_048594945.1 Pseudactinotalea sp.
GTCACGCTGCCGCAGATGCGCGGCATCCTGCTGATCATGCTGCTGCTGCAGATGATCGGGACCTTCCAGGTGTTCACCGAGCCCTACATCATGACCGGCGGTGGTCCCGAGAATCGGAGTCTGACGATCCTGCTGCTGATCTACCGGTACGCATTCGTCGCCGGAGACTACGGACGTGCGACAGCGCTCAGCCTGCTCCTCGCGGTCGCGCTCTCGTTGCTCTCGGCCGTCTATCTCTGGGTCACCAGGCGTTGGAGCTCGACATGACCACTCAGCTGAACACCCCGACGACGGCCATCGACGCTCCCGCCGAGGTGAGTCCTGCGCCGCGGCGTCGGCGGTCCGAGGTGGACGACGTGCGCAACGAGCGCAGCATCATCTCCTCGATGGATCGCAAGGTCCCGCTGATCCGGGGTGCGGTCGCCGTCGCGGGCGTGCTGGTGATCGCGGCCCTCGTCGTCACGTGTGCCGGCCCGCTGTTCTGGCTCTTCAAGGCGGCAACCTCCACGTCGACCGAGACGCTCGCAGCGCCTTTCGCGCTCTGGCCCAGCGGCCTGCACTGGGAGAACCTGGTCAACGCGTGGACGCAGGTCGACTTCGCCACCTACATGCGCAACACGCTGCTGGTGTGCGGCGGGGCGTGGTTCTTCGGGCTGCTCGTGGCCACGACCGGCGGCTACGGCATCGCGGTGCTGCGGCCGGCCTACGCCAAGGTCGTCTCCGCCGCGGTGCTCGCCACCCTGTTCATTCCCGGGGTCATCTCGCTCGTCGCGCTGTACCTGACGGTGATCGAGCTCCCGATCTTCGGCGTCAACCTCATCAACACCTTCTGGGCTGTCTGGCTGCCGGCCTCCGCGAACGCCTTCAACGTGCTGCTCGTCTCGCGGTACCTCAACACGATCCCGCGCGACCTGTTCGATGCTGCACGTATCGACGGCGCAGGTCAGATGCGAGTCTTTTGGAGCCTCGTGCTCCCGCTCGCGCGGCCGATCCTCGGGGTGCTGTCCCTGCTGACGATCATCGGCGCCTACAAGGACTTCCTGTGGCCGCTGCTCGTGCTGCCACGGCCCGACCTGCAGCCGATCTCTGTCGCCCTTCCGCGCATCGAGAGCACGACCGACTTCGCTGTGCTGATGGCGGCGATGTTCATCTCGGTCCTCGTCCCGGTCCTGCTGTTCCTCGCCTTCCAGCGCCAGTTCCTGCGGGCCGCAGGAAGCGCCGGAGCGATCAAGGAGTAGCGGTCGGTGCCATGCCGGGGCCTAGCGTCGTCTCGCCCAGCACCAGGACGCAGGGCTGACGCTGGATGCCGGAGGCAGCGACGGCGCCGGTGGCATATTCAGCCGCGCTTACCCCCAGCCGAGTCAGCAGCGGGTCGACCGTGGTCAGGTGGCGTGTGCCCTGACCGATGATCGTGCCTTCCCAGTTGTCGACTCCGACCAGTGCGACGTCGTCAGGGATCCTCAGACCGTGCTCGAGCAGGACCTTCTCCGCGCCCCTGGCCAGGTGGTCGTTGCCGCAGAAGATGGCGTCGAACTCGACGCCCGTACGCAGCAGCTCTGCGGCCGTGGCGATCCCGGTCTCCTCCGACCAATCGGGTCGCGAGTGCACGGCAACAGGGCTGAGTCCCACCTCGGCGAGCGCTGCCGCCATTCCGCGCTCGCGCTCGGTCGCTGCGACGTCGTCGGCGGCGGTCAGGTGGGCAATCTTGCGTCGGCCGATCTCGAGCAGGTGGCGCGTTGCTGTCCGGCCCGCCATCTCACCATCAGGCACATAGGTGGTGTCATCCGCCGAATCGGTACTCGTGAATGCGTAGGCGACCGGCACCGTGAACCGCTGACTCACCGATCGAAGGGTGTAGTGAGGGCCGTCGCCGATGACGAGGAGGCCGTCGATACGGCGCGCCTGCAGCCGACGGATGCTCGCCTCCAAGACACCGGCGTCGAACTCTGCGTCGTACAGGAGCGTTGCCTGCTCGTGACGACCGAGGTAGGACGCTGCTCCGACGAAGATCGGCGCCGACCACGTACCCGTGGCGTTCTGCGTGAGGATGCCGATCGTCTGCGACCGCCCGCGCGCGAACGACTGTGCGAGCGCGTTGGGCTGGAAGTCGAGGCGGCGGGCGATCTCCCGGATCCGCTCGCGCGTCTTGTCGGAGACGCGATCGGTGCCGCTCAGCGCCTTCGACGCGGTCGACAGGGACACGCCCGCGACCTTCGCCACGTCGCTCAGCGTGACCTTGCTCTCCGCCACCCCCCGATCGTAGTGAGTCGTGGGCAACGCACGGCCACGTGTCAGGGACACCCGGTCGCGTCACACCACGCGACGGTCCTTGATACACGAGCGGACGGCGAGGGCGCCGAACAGCACCCCCAGCCCGGCGAGCACCGACACCGTCGGGATCTGACCGAAGCCCGCGAGCAACTGGGCGAGGCCGCTGCGTCGGCCGGTGGTGCGGTCGGTGATCTGGGTCTGCCAGTTGTCGCCGAGCATCAGGAACACGGCGCTCGCGGCACAGAACAGGAAGCCACCGACCAGAGCGAAGAAGCCACTGGTCGAGTCGTCATCCTCGTCCTGCGCGACCGGATCGGTGGCCTCGGCCGTGTTGTCGGGCTCTTGGATGGTCACGGTGCTCCTCGATGCTCATGCAGACAGGTGGTGGGTCGGCGGCTCCCGAGCCGCCGGATCAGGGCCAGTCTGCTGGGCGCAGCGGGCCGGCGGCGCAAGAGATCGCGAGCCCGAACGAGTCCGAACACCTACGATCGTCGGGTGGCTGACGCGTCAGAGGCGGCTGGGAGCGGACGCCGGCTCGACGAGCTCATCGAGGCGCTACGTCGCCTACGTCACGAGGCCGGCCAGCCCTCGTACGCACAGATCGCCACCCAGGTGGGTGAGCTTCGTGCGCGGCGCGGCAGTCCTCACGCTCGCCCGGGTCGCGTCACGGTCTATGACGCCTTCCGTGTCGGGAGGCGTCGTCTGGACATGGCACTGCTGCTGGACATCGTCGAGGTGCTGGCGGGCCCCGAACGGGTCGAGGACTGGCGGGGTGCCTATCTGGCCTCCCTGCAGCCCCGGCCGGATACCGGGGTGATCGAGTCCGAGCCCAGCGTGCGGCTCGATCTTCCCGAGCCTGCAGCACTCGTCGGCGTCGATCACCACCTCGTCCGCCTGAGCGACGCACCGGACGGGACCGTCGCACTCATCCACGGGCTGCCCGGCGTCGGCAAGACCGAGATCGCGGTCGCGGCTGCTGTGGCTGCTCGCCGCGCCGGATGCCGGACGCTGCTGGTGAGGTGCCGAGGCTACGACGACGACGGTCGTGACGGGACGCAGCAGATCGCTCGTGCGGTGCTGCGGGCACTCGGGCTCAGCCCCGACCACATCACCCGCCTCAGCGACGACGTCCTGCGCCAGAACCTGACTGCTGAGCTCGGTCGTGTGCCGACCGTGCTGATCTTGGATGACGTGGGACCCCGCACTCTGGTCGCGCCGCTGTTGCGCAGCGGAGGTGCGCGGGTCATCGTGACCTCCCGGCATCGGCTCGACATCGATGCGGCGCTGGAGATCTGGCTGGATGTCCTCGAGCCTGAGAACGCGGTGGCGCTGCTGACGCGCCACATCGGTCACGAGCGGGTGGCAGCGGAACCCGCAGCGGCGCGGGAGCTCGTCGCGTTGTGCTCGCACCTGCCCGTCGAGATCGTTGTCGCGTCACGCTCGGTGCTCGCGCGCCCCACCTGGACACTCACCGATCACGCCCGACGCCTTGCCGAGATCGGGGTCGACTCGGCGGTCCGGCGCGCCCTGGTGGATTCATATCGTCAGCTCGCCCCGGATGAGGCGCGTACGCTGCGTCTGCTCAGCCTGCACCCCGGCGAGACCGTGCGGGTCGATGCTGCGGCAGCGCTCGCCGGGCTCCCGGTCGAGCGCGCGACGGCGATCATCGCGGCCATGCGCCAGGCGCACCTGCTGCAGCCCATCGGTTCCGCCACGACCTGGCATGACGTCGTTCGTCACTTCGCCCGCCGTCGGCTGATCGAGGAGGAGCCGCACTCGTCGCAACGGGTCGCGCTGGGCAGGTTGCTGGAGTTCTACGTCGTGGCGCTGCAGCGCGCGAGCGAGGCGCTCTATCCCGGCGTCGCCGGTCGCACAAGCGCGGTGGTGGCGGACGTCGAGATGGCCGACCTCGACGACGCCGTGCAGCTGCGGGCGTTCTTCGACGCCGAGCGAGGCACGATCGCCAAGCTGGCCGAGGCCGCGGCGCGATGGGAGATGCCCAACCAGCTGTCGGACCTGTCGGCTCTGATGTTCGGGTACCTCAGCGTCAGCGAGCACCTGCGGGAGGCCGTCGCCCTGCATGGGCTCGCGGCCACCCACGGGGCGGCGGATCGCCGTGCCCAGGCGCTGCGGCACAGGGCACGCGCACTCGAGGAGCAGGGGCGCTACGACGAGGCGCTCGCCGAGCTCGACGACGCCCTGGCTCTCGAGGAGCACGAGGTCGAGCGTGTGCATCAGGCGAGAGGCAACGTCTGGCTGCGGAAGGAGCACTATGACGAGGCCGTGAGGTGTTACGAGCTGGCGCTCCAGCACGCCGAGTCGGCGGGGAACCGGCTGAATGTCGGCTTCGCCCAGTCCAACATCGCCGAGGCGTTGCGACTCAGCGGCGACATCGTGCGTGCCACCAGGTTCGCCGAGGCCGCCATGGCGACGTTCGCGGCACTCGGCAACGAGGCCTACCGCAGCATCGTGCGCGGCAACCTCGGTCTGATCGTGGCTGCCTCGGGTGAGACCGTGCACGCGAGGTCGTTGCTGGCCGAGTCCGCTGCTGCCGCCGAGGTCACGGGCAACGTCGCGCACGCGACCCGCATGCTGAGCGCCCTCGCCGTGGTCGAGCTCGATGGCGGCGACCCCGCCGCGGCCCAAGCGGTGCTCGATCGTGCGGAGCAGGCAGTCGGTGCTGACCGGCGCCCTGACGTCTACCTCGAGGTCCTGTCCACACGTGCCCGCATCGAGGCCGCGACCGGGCGCGAGGTCGCGGCCAGAGAGCGGTACGACGAGATCGTGCGGCTGGCGCGCCGGACCGGCACCCGGTCAGCGCTGGCACACGCCTACAACGGTCTGGGAGAGCTCGCCGCCGCGGAGGGCGATCACGAGACGGCACGTGCTCACCACGAGCGCGTGCTCGCGCTCGTGGAGCTAGGAGGGGACCTCGACCAGCGGTCCCGTGCTCGCCGCGGCCTCGCGGCTCTCGGCTGAGCCCGCACCATCGGTCAGGAGGCGGCGCGCAGTGCGGTGACGGCGTCGACCTTCGCCAGCAGCGAGTCGAAGATCGGTGCGCGGTCGAATTGGAGCGCGTGCGCGCGAGCACGCGCTGACCACGCGGCGCGAGCATCGGCGTCCAGCCCGAGCAGCGTCTCGTCGAGGGCGGTCGCCACCGCCGCGGGGTCGCTGGGAGGGACGAAGCGCGCGTGGCTGCCCACGGCCTCGCCGATGCCGCCGGTGTCGCAGGTGATGACAGGGCCGCCACCGGCCAGCATCGCCTCCACCAGCGCGATCCCGAACGTCTCGGTGAACTCCGGGCGCGGCTTGCTGGGGAGCACGTAGGCGAGCGAGCCCGCCATCAGCGCCGGCTTCTCGGCGTCGGAGACATCGTGCAGGAACATGATGCGGTCGCCCAGACCGGTGCGCTCGGCATAGGCGTGCAGGCTCTCCCGCTCGGGACCGTTGCCGCAGATGACCAACGGCCAGTGGTGGCGCACCTCGCTGCTCGCGTAGCCGTCGATCAGGTCGTCCACGCCCTTGGCGCGACCCAGCCGCGACAGGTACAGCACGTAGCGGCCGGCCTGCAGGCCACGACTGGCGAGAACCTGATCGCGATGCTCCTCGGCCACGTTCGTGTACTCGGTGGTGTCGATCGCCGGGTAGGAGACCTCGACGCGCTCGCGGCACTGCGGTGCGTACCGGGTGCCGTGGCGTGCGTCGAGCTCTTCAGCCGCGGCCACGATCAGCTGCTTGGTGTAGTCCGAGACGGCCACGCACACGTCGCTGTCCAGGTAGGCGCCCAGCACCTGCGCCGCAGCGCCGAAGCGGTCCTCCGCCACCGCGGCGCGTACGACGTTGGTGATGTCGGACCCCACCGCCTCCGCGATCGTGACGACGTTCACCGGGAGTCCTGTCCCCTCCGCCACCCGCAGTGCCTCCGCGACCGCGAGCGTGTGCGGGCTCAGGTACAAGGACAGGCAGACGGTGGGAACACCGTCGGTGAACAGCTCGACGAGCCGCCCCACGATCCCCGCCACGTAACGCCCGTCGGGCACCTTGTAGTCGCCCACCGGTGCCGGGCGCTCCACCACGATCCCCGGACTGTACGGCGAGATCTCGTCCAGCGGCTTCAGCGGCAGCCCGCTCGCCTGCAGGCGCTCGATCGGCCAGGTGACGATGCGGACGTCGTCGAAGCCGCGCAGCAGCGCAGCCTCGGCAAGGTTGCGGGCCTCGCCGGAGTGGCCGCAGATCACCGGATCTGCGCGTACGACGATCACGAGCCTGCGGGACATGGGTCCTCCGTTCGTCGTTGGTGTGGTGCGCTCGAGGCCGACGGCGGCAGCTCGCTCGTGCCCCAGTCGCTCGGTTGGTCGCCGAGAGCGAGCTCGAGACGACCGCCTCGATGGAGCTCCTCCGAGGTGAGCCAGGCACGATGGTGGGGAACGCCGTCGAGCGTGGCCGCCTGCACGTACTGGAGGCCCTCGCGAAACCCGACCGTGGCGACGTCCAGGGTTCCGTTGGCCACGGCGAGGCGAGCCGAGCGCCACGACGGCGCGTTGAGCATCACCACACCGTGACCTGCCACGGGGAACAGACCGAGCGAGGCCCACACGTACCAGGAGGACAAGCCGCCGGAGTCGTCGTTGCCGGGCAGCCCGCCGGCGCCGGGACCGAAGGTCTGGTGCACCGCCGCGTGGACGATCTCGGCGGTGCGATCGGGCCGACCGACGTAGTGGTACGCCCACGGTGCGTCCATGTCGGGCTCGTTGTTG
>NZ_JBMDXJ010000173.1:0-7116 GCF_048594945.1 Pseudactinotalea sp.
GGAGTTCTGCGCGAGGAGTGGGAGGCCGGGCGCCGGTGAGTCCAGTCCCACCCCCGGCCAGGCCCGGTGAGTCCAGTCCCACCCCCGGCCAGGCCCGGTGAGTCCAGTCCCACCCCGGCCCGGCCCGTGGGACCGCACTCACCGGCGTCAGCGGGGCGGGCGGCGCCCGGTAGCGCTGATTACCAGTCGTGGACGGTGCCGTCGGCGAGCCGGTTGAAGGGCAGGTAGGCCTGCTCGTAGGGGTACTTGCCGGCCTCGTCCACATTGAGCTCGACGCCCAGGCCCGGGTTGTCTCCCGGGTGCAGCAGGCCGTTCTCGAAGGTCATCGACTGCTGGAACACCTCGTTGGTGCGCGAGCCGTGCTGCATGTACTCCTGGATGCCGAAGTTGTGGATCGCCAGACCCACGTGCAACTGGGCCGCGAAGCCCACCGGCGAGATGTCGGTGGGGCCGTGGCAGCCCGACTTGATCTGGTACTGCGCGGCGTAGTCCATGACCTTCTTCAGGGGCGAGATGCCACCGAAGTGGGTGGAGGCGGCGCGCACGTAGTCGATCAGCTGCTCCTTGATGAGCGCCTGGAAGTCCCAGACCGTGTTGAAGATCTCGCCGATCGCGAGCGGCGTGGTGGTGTGCTGGCGGACCAGGCGCAGCGCCTCCTGATTCTCGGCCGGCGTGCAGTCCTCGAGCCAGAACAGGTCGTAGGGCTCGAGCGACTTGCCGAGCTTGGCGGCCTGGATGGGGGTCATCCGGTGGTGGCCGTCGTGCAGCAGCGGCAGCTCCGGGCCGAACTCGTTGCGGACGGCCTCGAACACCGTCGGCAGGTGGCGCAGGTACGCGCGGGTGTCCCAGTCCTCCTCGGTGGGCTGCGCACCGCGCCGGGCGGGCTCGTGGTCGTAGCGCTCCTCGCCGCCGTCGAGCGTGGACTGCGCCGCGATCCCGTAGATCGCCTTGAGCCCCGGGACACCGGTCTGCACGCGGACCGAACGGTAGCCGAGCTCGAGGTGCTCCCGGATCGAGTCGAACAGCTGCGGGTTGTCGATGCCGGACGCGTGCCCGTACGCCATCAGCCCGCTCCGGCTCGCGCCGCCCAGCAGCTGGTACACCGGCATGTTCGCGGCCTTGCCCTTGATGTCCCACAGCGCCATGTCCACGGCGGCGATCGCCGCCATCGTCACCGGTCCGCGGCGCCAGTACGAGCTGCGGTAGAGGAACTGCCAGGTGTCCTCGATCCTGTGCGCGTCCTTCCCGATCAGCAACGGCACCACGTGGTCCTTGAGGTAGGACACCACGGCGAGCTCGCGGCCGTTCAGGGTGGCGTCCCCGAGGCCGACGTGCCCCTCGTCGGTCTGCAGCCGCAGCGTCACAAAGTTCCGGTTGGGGCTGGTGACGATGACGTCGGCACGCTCGATGATCACGGTGTCGTTCCTCCTGCGCTCGGACGCGCCGTCGGCGGCGCGCTACGACCATCCTGCCCTGATGACCCAGCCGCGTGGCAACCGGTTGTCGTGCCTTGCTCGAACCGCGATCGCAAGCGAGTTCCCGTCAGGCACCGCTGTGTTCCGACGGCGGGCCAGCGTCCCGCTCGGCTCCTGATCGCCGACGCGCAGGATCGATCGTGACCGCAACGGGGCGACCCTCGGCGTCGAGGTCGATGTCGAGCCAGGGCGGTTCACCAGGGATCGGCGCGGGCGCGGTCCGGTCGTACTGCCGCTTGACCTCCTCCATGGCCTCGTGGCGCGTGGGCGCGAACACCTCGTCGATCGCGCCGAACGGCCCGCCTCCGCCGCTGCCGGACCACGGGTGCCGGCTCAGGTCTCGCTGGAAGAGCACCACGGCCACGAGACCGAGCGCCATGATCGCCAGCACCACAAGCAGCGTCTGCACGTCACGATTCTCGTCGATGGAGCCACCCGATCACCGCAGCAGGCAGAACTCGTTCCCCTCCGGGTCGGCCAGCACGATGGTGTCGGGGTTGTCGCCGACCACCTGCGCACCGAGGCCCACGAGGCGCTCGAGCTCGGCCTGCGGGTCCTGCGCGGTCAGGTCCACGTGCACCCGATTCTTGACCACCTTGTGCTCGGGCACCTGCTGGAACCAGAACCGCACGCCGCCGCCTCCGACCGGCTGCACGAGCACGGTCGGGTCGTCCTCGAGGTCGGTCACGCCGAGCAACGCGAGCCGTTCTCGCTCGGCATCGTCGTACGGCGCCACCTCGTAGCCCTCGAGCACCTCTGCCCAGAACCGGGCCAGGGGCGCCGGCCGAGCGCAGTCGGTCACCACGTCCCGCAACGTCGCCATAGGTCCTCCTCGTCCGTCAGGGCCATTCTCGACCCTGCTCGCTCACTCGTGCTCGAGCCTCAACAGGGCGACCTTCGCCTCGGGCCCGCCGCGGTAGGCCCCGGTCGAGCCATCGGCGCGCACCACCCGGTGGCACGGCAACACCAACGGCACCGGGTTCCGGGCACACGCCGTCCCGACCGCGCGGGTCGCCCCAGGGCGTCCGGTCATCTCCGCCACGTCCCGGTAGCTCGCGGTGGTTCCGTACGCGATCTGCGGCAGCAGCGTGACCACCTCGCGGCGGAACCCCGAGGCCAAGGTGAGATCGACCGCGAGATCGAACTCCCGCCGTCGGCCCTCGAAGTACTCCTCGAGCTCCCGTGCCGCGGCGTCGAGCCGCGCGGGCGCCGCGAGCACGCGCGGGCTGACCCGCCCGGCGAGCTCGGTCAAAACCTCGTCCTCGGTCTCGGTCTCGAACGCCACGCGCACGAGCCCGCGCGGGGTCGCGGCGAGCAGCAGGGTTCCCAGCGGGGAGTCGATCGTGCGGTAGGCGACGTCGAGCAGGTCGACATCGGCGGCCGCGCGCCCCAGGCGGTCGGTCAGCCGAGCGATGGTGTCGGCATCGTCGGGTCGGGTCAGGTCGGGCAGGCTCATCGGTTCTCTCCTGGGTGGGTGCGTCGGAGCGCGGCGATGCCGTCGGCGCTCGCACGCCGGGCTGCCGCGGGGGTGCCGCCGAGGATGGCCGCCACCTCGCGGTGCGGCAGCCCGGCGACGTGGTGGTAGACGACGGCAGCGCGCTGCTTCTCGGGCAGTCGCGCCAGGTCGTCCCAGAGGTCGCGCTGCCACCCGGTCCGGTCCTCGCCCGCCCGTTCTGGGACGGTCTCGACGGGCACGGGCGCACGACGGCGGGACCTGAGCTGGTCGATCGCCTTGCGATGGGCGATGGTCACCAGCCAGGCCTCGGTGTTGGCATCGGCGGGCAGGTCGGGATAGGCACGCAGGGCGGCAAGGAACGTCTCCGACCAGGCGTCCTCGGCGTCATCGAGGCCGGCGACAGCCCGGCAGACCCGCAGCACGGTGGTGCCGTGGGAGGAGACCAGGGCCTCGAACGGTTTCTTCATCACACCCTGCAGACGTTCGCGGGCGGCCAGATGTGAGGTCGGGTCAGCACGCAGTGTCGGGCGGCTCGGCGGGTCCCACACGCTCCAGCAGGTCGTCCAGGCCGTCGCGCAGGCTGGCGAACCTCTCGGCGCCCAGCAGCATCGCCCACTCGTCATCGATGTCGGCGAAGGTCTGCCGGACCAGCGCCTGCGCGCGTTCGCCGCGCTCGGTGAGCGCCACCAGGCGCGCACGTTGGTCGAGCGGGTCGGGTTCGGTGCGGACGAGCTCCGCGCGTTCCAGCTGGACAAGCTGCTGGCTGATGGCCTGCTTCGTGACACCCGCGAGCTCCACGAGTCGGCCGGCCCGCTGCGGGCCGTCACCCAGATGTCGCAGCACGTTGCGCGAGTGGGCGAAGGACAGCGAGCAGAACTCGGAGTCGAGCAGCCGCCGGTCGAACTCGGCGAGGTAGGCCGCCTCGAGCCTGCTGAGCAGAGCGACGACCGGGAGCGCCGCGGTGCGCGTCGTCGTCATCTCACGATTCTAGCAATCTGGTCAAGGACTTGACAGTCAGCACGGTCGCCCTCACTCTTGGTCAAGTACTTGACCTTTCGACTCCGAGGACATCCGTGAACGTCTTGGTTCTCGTCGGGAGCACCCGCCCCGACTCCTTCAACGCCCAGCTCGCCGCCGCCGCTGTCGCGGCCCTGCCCGAGGGCACCACGGTCGAACGCTTCGACCGCTTGAACGAGCTGCCGTTCTACAGCGACGAGGGGGATGCGAACCCGCCGGCCGTCGTCGCGGACCTGCGCGCCGCCGTCGGGCGTGCCGAGGCGCTCGTGGTCGTCACGCCCGAGTTCAACGCATCGGTCCCTGCTGCGCTCAAGAACGCGATCGACTGGGCCTCGCGCCCCTACGACGACTCCTCGATCAACGGCAAGCCTGCAGCCGTCCTCGCCGCCACCCCGACCCCCGGCGACGCCGGGAGCGCTCGGGACCACCTCGTGGCGATCCTGCGCCGTGCACGCGCGCTGCCGCTGGAGACCACCGTGGGTGTCTCGGCCGCCCACGAGGCCTTCGTCTCCGGCGAGCTGACAGACCCGACTCACGCCACCGCCGTCGAGGCCCTCATCGCCAACCTGGTGAGCGAGGGCGTCCCCGCCTAGGGTGCGGTCGTCTCGTCCTTGAGTCGCGGGACCGACTCAAGGCCGGGGCGCACCCCCACGAACCCCTCATAGTTCGACCGGATCCGGTCCATGTCGGCCTTGACATCGCCGCTGAGCATGAAGTGCGGGCCCACCCCGCACGCCATCCTGCGCCGATCGATGAAGCCCATGATCACCGGGAGCTCGGCGTCGCGGGCGATCCGGTAGAACCCGGACTTCCAGTACTCGACCTTGCTGCGCGTGGCCTCGGGGGTGATCACCACGAGGAAGCGCTCGCCGGCCTCGGCCATCGCCACCAGCTCGCGCACGAGACCGGAATCGGCGCCGCGGTCCACGGGGATGCCGCCCAGGGCACGCATCAGCGATCCGAGCGGCGGCCAGAACACCGACCGCTTCGCCAGGAACCGGAACTTCACGCCCAGATGCCAACTCACCATCACCATGAGCACGAAGTCCCAGTTGGAGGTGTGGGGCACTCCGAGGAGCACGCCGCGCGCCGGCATCGGCTCGGCCTCCGGAGTCCACCGGCTGAAGCGCCAGTAGAGGTCGGAGAGCCGCCGTCGGATACGCACAGGCTTACGGTACGGGCACCGCACCTCCCGCGCATGACAGGGTGAGGGAATGGCGTCGAAGGAGAGGTCCGAGTCGGACCGTGTCGAGCGGATGTTGCGCGATGAGATCCTCGACGGCCTCCGCCCACCGGGCAGCCGACTGGTCGAGCGCGACCTCGCGCAGGACCTCGGCGTCAGCCGCGTCCCGGTGCGCGAGGCGCTCCAGGCCCTCGCCGGAGAAGGCTTGGTCACGCTGCGTCCGCACACCTGGGCAGTGGTCAGGGAGTTCACCGACGACGACGTCGCGGACCTCCTCCAGGTCCGCGGCGCTCTCGAGGTCCTCGCCTTCCGGCTCGCCGCCGAACGGGTCGACGAGGCGGGGCTGGCACATCTCCGGAGTGCGGTCGCACGGGAGGTCGAGGCGGCACAGGCGCAGGACGCGGTGCTCGCGCGTCGGGCGGCCGCCGACTTCCACGAAGCCGTCATCGAGGCCTCGAGCAACGCCCTGCTGGTCGAGCTCAATCACGCGATGCGCAGCCGGATGCGCTGGCTGCTCGCGCAGCACGACGACCTGCTCGCGCTCGCACGCGAGCACGAGGAGCTGTGCTCAGCGATCGCTGCGCGCGATCTCGGACACCTGGACGCCCTGGTGCAGGCGCACCTGATCGCCAGCGGCAAGCGTCAGCACGCCCGGGCCGCGGCCCCGCACACGGCTCAGACCAGCAGCTCGCCCTCGCGCACGATCACCTGACCGCCGGCCACCACCAGGGCACGGCGCGGAGTGCGCACGAGCGCGTCCGGCACGTTCTCGGCGTCCACGAGCACGAGATCGGCAGGCGCCCCGACCACGAGGTCGTGAACCGGCCGGTGCACGAACGGCGCAGCGAGCGTCGAGGCCATCCGCACGGCAGCGGTGAGCTCCTCATCGGTGCGCAGACCGTGCAACCGGGCGAACCCCAGCGCGACACGGAGCAGGTCGCCGTCGCCGAACGGCGACCAGAGGTCGCGGATGCCGTCCGTGCCCAGTCCGATCCCCACGCCCCGCTCCGCCATCTGCCGCCACGGCAGCGGCGCGCTCCCGACGGGGGCCACCGTGGCCCACGCGATGCCCGCCTCGGCGAGCGCGTCGACGAGGTCGGCCTGACGCGACGGCGGCAGCTGGCCGAGCGCGAACCCGTGCGAGACCGTGACCCTGCCCTGCAGACCGGCGGCGAGCGTGCGCTCGATGATCAGCTCGATCTGGAAGCCGCCGAGCTCAGCGGCATCGTGCAGGTGGATGTCGAGGCCCACTCCGCGGCGCTCCGCGATGCCGAACAGCGCGTCGAGCTGCGCCACCGGGTCACGGTCGATGCCGGCCGGGTCGAGTCCGCCGATGCTGGTCGCGCCCGCCGCGGCCGCATCGTCCATCAGGTCCAGCACGCCTGGCCGGCGGATCACGCCATCCTGCGGGAAGGCCACGATCTCCACCTCGATGGCGCCGCCGAGCCGGTCGACGGCCTCGCGGACGTTCTCGATGCCGCGCAGCCCGACACCGAGGTCGACGTCCACATGGCTGCGGGTCGCGGTGGTGCCGTGTCGCAGGAACTCGCGCAGCACGGCGGTGGCCCCGTCCACACTGGGGATCCCGAGCGCGTCACGCTCCGCGCGCTCGTGCGCGATCCTCCCCTGGGTGCTGGCAACGCCGCCGTACGAGACCCACGGCCGGCCCCACCAGCTCTTGTCCACGTGAGCATGCGCATTGACGAAGCCCGGCAGCGCGAGCATCCCCGCGCCGTCGAGGTGGGTGCCCTCGGTCACGGGACCTCCGGCAGGCTCGCCAAGAGCCGTGATCACGCCGTCGGAGATCACGACGTCGACGGGCGCCCCGGCCCAGGGGCGCACGTGGGAGACAGTCAGATTCGCCATGTCGGCAAATGGTATACCATTTGTGGATACCCGAGTGTGGGACGCTGCCGGGATGCTCGCCGCCTTCAGCATCGCCCCGCTCACCTCCGACCCCACCGGAAGCGTCACCGACGCCGTCG
>NZ_JBMDXJ010000174.1:0-16691 GCF_048594945.1 Pseudactinotalea sp.
CGTCGGCTGGCCCCGACGCGCACGCAGCGAGTCGAGAGCCTCGGCAAGGATGGCTACGGGTTGCGGCAGATCGCTCCTCCCGGTGGGCCGGCAGGGCCGATGATCGGCTCGCGGGGGTTCTGGCACGGTTTCATGCTCTCGCCGAAGGTGGCGGACTCGCCGAACTTCCTCGCCGCGCTGCAGTTCCTCGACTGGCTGTACTACAACCCCGAGGCGCGCGAGATGCTGCGGTGGGGCATCGAGGGCGAGACCTACACGAAGGAGGGTGAGGAGTACACGTTGACTCCCGACGTCTCGGCCGATCTGTGGAACCTCAACACCGACGCCCCGCTCGACCTGCAGAAGGACCTCGGGTTCTCGACCTTCCTGAGCGATGCCACAGAATCGCGCGCGATCAAGGAGTCGTATTACACCGAGGCGACGATCGAGTACATGGATGACGTGCTCGCCAACCGCACCCCGCGTGAGCCGAACCCGCCGGCGCCACTGGACGAGATGGAGCTCGAGCAGGCCGCGATCATGCAGACCCCGCTCAAGGACACGGTTGACCAGGCCACGCTGCAGTTCATCCTCGGGCAGCGTGACCTCAGCGAGTGGGACGCCTACGTGGCCGAGGTGGAGGCTCAGGGGCTGCAGCAATACGTCGACCTCGTCATCGGTGCGCGCGAGCGCTTCGTCGAGGCCAACGGCTGAGGCGTGGAGAAGTACGGATACCTGCTCGTCCACTTCGTCGAGGACCAGGCCGGCCACGCGGAGAAGGTGTACTACTCGCTCAGTGTGGGCGACGACCCGCTGCGGTGGCGGCGGCTTGCCGGCGGCCCGGTGCTGGAGTCGACCACAGGCACGACGGGTATCCGTGACCCGCACGTCGTGCGCGGTCCTGACCGGTTCTACCTGGTGGCGACCGACCTGCGGGTGTGGCGGCCCGAAGGTCCGGACTGGTTCGCCTACCGCCACCGCGGTAGCCGCGACATCCTCGTCTGGGAGTCGACCGACCTGCTCGCCTGGTCGGAGCCACGATTCCTCCGGGTCGCGCCGGAGGGTGCCGGGATGGCGTGGGCACCGGAGTCGATCTACGACCCGGAGTCTGGCGACTACCTGGTGTTCTGGTCGTCGGGTCTGGAGGACGACGGCGACCCGAGCCTCGGCACCACCGGCCCCAGTCGGATCATGGTCGCCCGCACCCGTGACTTCGTGACGATCGGAGAGCCGCAGACGTACCTCGAGCTCCCGGTCGGCGTGATCGACCAGACGATCCACGTCACGCCGACCGGGGCGCATCGGTTCGCCAAGCACGACGACGCCGCACCCGACTCGATGCAGGTGTTCCATCAGCGCGGCTCTGCGGTGCTCGAGGACGACTTCCGCACGCTCGCGAGCCGCGTGGGCCAGCAGCTCGCAGATCACCTCGAGGGCCCGTTGGTGTTCAAGCACCACCACGAGGACCGCTGGTACCTGTGGCTCGATCGCTACGCGGCGCAGCCGCAGGGCTACCTCGCGTTCACCACCACCGACCTCGACTCGGGCACATGGACCCACGTGCCCGAGCTCGAGGTGCCGGAGTACACCAAGCACGGCGTGGTGGTGCCGCTGCGCCGCCACGAGTACGACGCGATCCAGGAGCGCTTCCGGAGCTGAACCAGCACGCTACGGTCGGGGGCATGCAGCAGCAACGGCGCACCGGCCTCGCGATCACCGCCGGCGTGGTCGTCGCAGTCCTCTGGCACGGGACCACCGAGGTGTCGAACGGGCTGCTCAATGCGGGCCACGTGCCGCCGCTGTTCTTCCCCGGCGGATCCTCGTTCCCGTTGGCGGTGCTGCCTGCTCTCACCCCCGACGGCGGGCTGTGGCTGCTCGGGGCGGTGCTCTCGTTCGTGCTCGTCGGCGTGGCAGTGGCGCTCGGCATACGCGCGGTGCTCCGGCCGGGGTTCGACGGGCTGCGTTCGTTCCTAGCGATCTGGATGGTGGTGGTCCTGGCAGCGCTGCTAACCCCGCTGCTGACGCTGCCGCTCCTGGCGCACTACGACGGCGGGATGTTGCCGTCCAACGCCGTCTTCCGCGGGGCGTACTGGGGTGTGCTGGTCGGCTGGGTCGCCGCTGCGCTGGTCGCGCTCGGCTCGCGACGGGCGCCGGGATGACGGCGCCGCGGCTGGTTGCCACCGACCTCGACGGCACGCTGGTGCGTTCCGACGGCACGGTGTCGGGGTGGACCCGGGCGGTGCTCGCGGCCCTCGATGCGCGCGATGTGCCGGTGCTGTTCGTCACCGCTCGACCGCTGCGGTGGATGGAGCACCTGTGGCCGATCGTCGGCGGTCACGGCATGGCGATCGTGAGCAACGGCGCCATCTGGTTCGACGTCGCCACCCGCAGCGTGCGGCACCTGTGGGGGATCGAGGCGGAGGTCGGCCTCCGGTTGACCGACGTGATCGCCGCGGCCGTGCCGGAGGCGACGTTCGCCCTCGAGACCGAGACCGGCATCCGCTACGACCCTCACTTCGTCGACGAGTGGGATCCGCGGCCCGACTGCCCGCGCGGACCGCTCGCGGACATCTGGACTGACCCGGTCGTCAAGCTGCTCGTGACCGCACCGGGCCTGGATGCGGACCATCTCAGGAAGGCGACGGTCAGCGCCGTC
This sequence comes from Pseudactinotalea sp., assembly GCF_048594945.1. Taxonomy (NCBI): domain Bacteria; kingdom Bacillati; phylum Actinomycetota; class Actinomycetes; order Micrococcales; family Cellulomonadaceae; genus Pseudactinotalea; species Pseudactinotalea sp. The sequence goes on from NZ_JBMDXJ010000174.1 coordinate 2,636, forward strand.
GGTGATCGCGCCGTCGTGACCTGGACCGGGCCCGACCTCATCGAGATCAGCGCGGCCGGCATCACGAAAGCCGCGACGCTCGCGCGGGTGGCGAGCGAGCTCGGGGTCGAGAGGGCCGATGTGGCCGCCTTCGGCGACATGCCCAACGACATCCCGATGATCACGTGGGCGGGTACCGGCTACGCCATGGCCAACGCGGATCCGGCACTGCTCGAGGTCGCCGACCACGTGGCGCCCGACCACGACGACGACGGCGTCGCGCGCGTTCTCGCCGAGCTGTTCGATCTTGACGTGGTCTGCTCAGGCGAGCAGCCGCTCGAGGCCCTCGACGGTGGTGACCGGTAGGTCGCACACGTGGCCGCGGCACACGTAGGCCGTGGCGGTCCCGGCCACGACCGGGCGGGCGGTCAGCAGCGGGATGCCGGAATCCGGCACTCCCGTGACCACCACGCTGCCCGCCGGGGCCATTCGCCAGGCGGCGCGGGTCAGTGGCCCACCCGCCTGCTCGCCGACGATCGCCACCTCGACCGGGTGTCGCTGCGCGTGCTCGGCGACCGCATCGGCCAGCGCCCAGCCGGCGGCACGGGGAGCCTGGGCGACATACGCCGCAACCGTGGCGGCGAGGGCGTCAGCGCGCTCGCGCCACCGATCCTCGCCGCTGAGCCGGTAGGCGATCCGGGAGGCGCGGAGCATCGCCGTGGTCCCGCTCGGGGTGGCGTTCTCACCCACGTTGCGCGGGCGGCGCACCAGTGACTCCGCGTGGTTGGGGGTGTCGTACAGGCTCCCGTCATCGGCGGCGAAGTCGCGTTCGAGCGTCTCCAGCAGCGCCAGTGCCCGCGTGAGCCAGATCTGCTCTCCGGTCGCGCACGCGAGCGAGAGCAACCCGAGCGCCACCCCGGCGTAGTCCTCCGCTACCCCGGGCGCGGCGGAGGCGACGCCATCGCGCGAGGTCCGCCGCAACCGGTCGGCGTCGAGATGGATCTCGAGCACCGAGGTGGCCGCACGCTGGGCGAGTCGGAGCCACTCGGGGCGACCCAGCAGCATCGCGGCGTCGGACAGGGCGGCGATCGCCCAGCCGTTCCATGCCGCGACCACCTTGTCGTCACGTGCCGGTGCCGGTCTGCGGGAGCGTGCGGCGCGCAGGCCGTCGCGCACGCCGTCGAACCAGTCCCGGTCCTCCGGGTCGCTGCTCAGCTGCAAGGTCGAAGTGCCGTGCTCGAACGTCCCGGCCGCGTCGACGCCGAGCAGCTGCGCGGCGTGGTCGCCGTCGGCCGTGCCCAGCACGTCGGTGAGCTGTTCGGGCGTCCACACGTAGGCGGCGCCCTCGCGGAGCGCGCCCTGGGCGTCGAGGCTGTCGGCATCGAGCGAGGAGGCGAAGGCGCCCTGCTCGGTGAGGAGGTCGGCCGCGAGCCACTCGACCGTCTGTGCCGCCACCCGCTCGAACAGCTCGGCGAGCGGTTCACCGCGGCGCCGCGCCTCGACCGCGCCGCGCGCGTAGGCACCGAGCAGCAGCGCGTTGTCGTACAGCATCTTCTCGAAGTGGGGGATCGCCCAGGCACGGTCGGTCGCGTAGCGGGCGAACCCGCCGGCAAGCTGGTCGTGGATGCCGCCGCGTGCCATCCGTTCCACGGTCAGCGCGGCGACGCGCCAGGCCTCGTCGGCGAGGCGTCCGTCGCCTTGTGAGGCGCGCGCCACGAGTGCATCGAGAATGCTCGACGGTGGGAACTTGGGTGCGCCTCCGAACCCGCCGTGGGCCTCGTCCGCCTGGGCGACGAGCGAGCCGATCGCCTGGTCCACGTCCGCGGCGGTCAGCGTTCCGGGCGCCGGTGGTTGGCCGCGCGCTTCGATCTCGCGGGTCAGCTGCACGCTGCCGGCGAGCACCTGCTCACGGCGGTGCTCCCAGGCGTCGGTGACAGCGTCGAGCACCTGCCGGAACGAGGGCATGCCTGGGCGTGCGGTCGGCGGGAAGTAGGTGCCGGCGTGGAAGGCGTGGCCCTCCGGCGTCAGCCATACCGACATCGGCCAGCCACCCTGCCCGGTGAGCGCCATCGTCACGTCCATGTAGATCGCATCGACATCCGGCCGCTCCTCCCGGTCCACCTTGACCGAGACGAAGCGCTGATCGAGCGCCTCGCCGATCGCCGGGTCCTCGAACGACTCGTGCGCCATCACGTGGCACCAGTGGCACGCGGCGTACCCGACGCTCAGGAAGACCGGGACATCACGCCGTCGAGCCTCCTCGAACGCCGCCTCACCCCACTCGAACCAGGCCACCGGGTTGTCGGCGTGCTGGAGCAAGTAGGGAGAGAAGCTGTGCGCGAGCCGATTCGTCATGCTGGACCACTCCTGTCGCTCTGGTCCCAGTATCCGACCTCACGCGCTCGGTAGCGGTGTGTGAGGTCCCGCTCCCGCGCGGGGCCGGTGACCTGGGTCCCACCGGGGCGCCCCGGTGGGAGCAGGGTCACCGCCGCGGGGCTGGGGTGGGAGCAGGGTCACCGCCCCTGTCAGCCTGCCGTCACGATCTCGAGCACGGCGGCGCCGTAGCGCTCGAGCTTGGCCTCGCCGATACCCGAGACCCCGCGCAGCTCGTCCGCGTTCGTGGGGCGGGCGGAGGCGAGGCCGGCGAGAGTGGCGTCGGAGAAGACCACGTAGGCCGGTACGCCCTGCTCCTTGGCGGTCTCGGCGCGCCAGGCTCGCAGCCGCGTGAACAGTTCCTGCTGCGCCTCGTCGAGGTCGACCGGGGCAGCCTTGGCCTTGCGTGCGCTGCGGGCACGGACGCGTTCCTGCTCGTGCCGTAGCAGCACAGTCCGATCGCCCGAGAGCACGTCGCCCGCGGCCGGGGTGATCGCCAGCACGCCGTACTCGCCACGGACCGCGAGGAAGCCTTGGGCGAGCAGCTGGCGCACCACGCCGCGCCAGGCCACCTCGGACAGCTCCTCGCCGATCCCGTAGGTACTGAGGCTGGTGTGGCCGGACCGGCGGATCCGCTCGGTGTCCTTGCCGAGCAGGATGTCGACGAGGTGCCCGGCACCGTACGCCTGGTTCCGCTCGCGCTCCAGCCGCACGATCGTGGACAGCAGCTTCTGCGCGGGCACGGTGCCGTCGAAGGTCTCGGGCGGGGCGAGACAGGTGTCGCAGTTGCCGCACGGCTCGCTTCGCTCGTCGAAGTAGGCGAGCAGCTGCTGACGGCGGCACTGCACGGTCTCGCACAGCGCGAGCATCGCGTCCAGGTGCAGCGACTGGGCACGCTTGCGCTGTCGGTCACCCTCGCCGTCGGCGATCATGCGCCGCTGCTGCACCACGTCCTGCAGCCCGTACGCGAGCCACGCGACCGAGGGCAGCCCGTCACGTCCCGCGCGCCCGGTCTCCTGGTAGTAGCCCTCGACCGACTTGGGGAGGTCGAGGTGCGCCACGAACCTCACGTCCGGCTTGTCGATCCCCATCCCGAACGCGATCGTGGCGACCATCACCACGCCGTCCTCGCGCAGGAACCTCGCCTGGTTCCGTGAGCGAGTCCCGGCGTCGAGACCCGCGTGGTAGGGGAGGGCCGGGATCCCCTGCGCGGTGAGCCACTCCGCCGTCTTCTCCACCGATGCCCGGCTCAGGCAGTAGACGATTCCCGCCTCGCCCGGATGCTCGTCGCGGATCAGTTGCAGGAGCCCGGCCCGGGCGTCCTGCTTGGGCACGATGCGGTACTGGATGTTGGGTCGGTCGAAGCTGGAGACGAACAGCCGGGCGTCGGTGAGCGCCAGCCGCTCGGCGATCTCGCGTCGGGTCTCGGCGGTGGCCGTGGCCGTGAGCGCGATCCGTGGGACCTGCGGCCATCGGTCGTGGATGAGTGAGAGCCCGAGGTAGTCGGGGCGGAAGTCGTGCCCCCACTGGCTCACGCAGTGCGCCTCGTCGATCGCGAACAGCGAGATCGTGGCACGGTCGAGCAGATCGGCGGCGGCGGCGAGACGCTCGGGCGCCAGGTAGAGCAGGTCGAGCTCGCCGGCGAGCAGCGCCCGCTCCACCTCGCGCCGTTCGTCCGGTGCCTGGGTCGAGTTGAGGTAGGAGGCACGTACGCCGAGCAGCCGCAGCGCGTCGACCTGGTCGTGCATGAGCGCGATCAGTGGGCTGATCACCACGGCGGTGCCGCTGCGCACCAGTGCCGGGACCTGGTAGCACAGACTCTTGCCGCCGCCCGTGGGCATCAGCACGATCGCGTCACGGCCGGCGATCACGGTGTCGATGATGTCGGCCTGCTCACCCCGGAACGCGTCATAGCCCCAGATCGACTGCAGCGCCTGCACCGCGCTCGCAGGTCGTTCGCCTGCCGCGTCGGTCGCTGGGGGTCCCCACTCCGGCTCGCTCACGTGACCACCTTAGGGAAATCACTGACCACCTCGGTCCTGCTGCGCGATGCCCAGGTAGCCATCGGGGAATGACCGACGGCGCCCGGTGGTTCCCTGGCACATGAGCAGTGACCTCACCGACGAGCAGCGTCGGCTCCTCGACCTCCCGATCTACGCGGTGCTGGGGACCGTCCGCCCCGACGGCACGCCGCAGGCCAACCCCATGTGGTTCGCGTTCGACGGCGAGCACATCCGCTTCACGCACAAGCGCAATCGGGCGAAGTTCCGCAACCTGCAGGCGAATCCGGCGATGTCGCTCGCGCTGATGGACCCGGAGAACCCGGTGCACTACATCGAGGTGCGTGGCCGCCTGGTCGAGGTCATCGACGACCCGACCGGCGGGTTCTACGTGGAGCTCCAGAACCGGTACGGCGACCCGAGCAGCGAGCCGCCGCCTGACGCGGCCGAGCGGGTGATCCTCGTCATGAGTGTGGAGAAGCTCTCCGGGCAGTGAGCGGGCGGGTCACCTCGCGCAAGTACGCTGCTTTGGTGACCTCAGCGCCCCCCGGACCCGACGCTGCGGCCGAGGCGCATCGGTGGCGGGCCTTTGCCGTGGCGGTCACGGTGGCCTCGATCACCATCCTCGACCTGACGAAGGTCAACGTCGCGCTCCCCGCGATCGAGACGGCGCTCGGTGCAGGGTCGACCGACCTGCAGCTGGTGGTGTCGGGGTACGTGCTCACCTTCGGGCTCACCCTCGTGCCCCTGGGCAGGCTGGGCGACCAGCGCTCCCGCCGCACGCTGTTCCTCGTGGGTCTCGCGCTGTTCACGCTCACGAGCCTGATCTGCGCCCTGGCCACCACGAGCACGATGCTGCTGATCGGCCGACTGCTCCAGGGCGTCGCCGCCGGGGTGCAGATGCCGCAGGTGCTGGGGCTCGTCCAGCAGCTCTTCACCGGCGCCGAGCGCGGCCGCGCGTTTGGCGTGTTCGGTGCCGTCATCGGGATCTCGACGGCGTTCGGCCCCACCCTCGGTGGGCTCCTGATCGCGCTCGGCGGTGAGCAGGATGGGTGGCGGCTCATCTTCTGGCTGAACGTCCCGCTCGCACTCGCGGCGATGGTCCTCGCGATGCGGCTGCTGCCGCGGCAGCAACCGCAGGCCGCTCGAGAACGGCTACAGCTCGACCCGATCGGGGTGCTGCTGTTCGGACTCACGGTGCTGGCGCTGTTGATCCCGTTCCTGCTGACCACCGGCAGCCCGTCCGACGATCCTCGCCGGTGGTGGTCGCTCGTCGCTGCCGCCGTCTGTGGGTTCGCGTTCGCGGCGTGGGAGCGGCACTACGCCCTGACCGGTCGCATCCCACTGATCCCGTTCCGGCTGCTGCGCATCGGCAGCTTCCGCAACGGCACGCTGCTCGCGGCGGCCTTCTTCGCGGCCATGCCGTCGATCTTCCTGTTGACCACGTTGTACCTGCAGCATGGCCTCGGACTCGAGCCTGTCTACGCAGGCATGGTGACGATCGGGTTCGCGCTCGCGAGCGCGCTGACCTCCTGGTACGGCGGCATCCTCGTCAACCGGTTGGGGCGCGTGCTGGTGATCGGCGGGCTCGTCACACTCTCCCTCGCCGTTCTGGCGCTCGCGCTGGTGGCACGGTGGGTGAGCGCCGATGCCACACCGTTCGTCATGGCCGGCGTCATGCTGGTGGCGGGCCTGGGCGGTGGCGTGGTGATCTCGCCCAACCAGACACTGACGCTCGCCGACGTGCCGGTTCACGACGGTGGGCTCGCCGGTTCGATGGGCCAGCTGGGTCAACGCATCGGTACGGCGATCGGTACGGCGATCGCGCTGTCGCTGTTCTACGCGACGGTGTTCGCGGCCGCCGGGGGCGAGGCGGACGAGGTGGTCTACCGCGACGCCTACGACCACGCGATGATCGCGGTCGGAGCCTTCCTGCTGCTCGCCCTCGGAGCCGGCCTGTGGGACCTGCGCGGACGTCGCGCGGCTCGATCCACCCAGGTGTAGCCCGGTACAGGGGCGTCGGCCGAGGTGCTCATTCGCGGCGCGGCACGCACACCCAGGTGAGCGGCCTCGTCGGCAGCGGCGATCAGCCGCTGACGTCACAGTGCGATCGTGCCTCACGCGTGCCACCTGGTGGTGGGTCACAACGCGTGACACCGCGCCTCACTAGACTCACGGCCCGTGACCTTGCCGCTGCGCCCTGACCTCGTGGGCCTGGAGCCGTACGGGGCGCCTCAGCTCGACGTGCCGCACCTGCTCAACGTCAACGAGAACCCGTACTCGCCGCCTGACGTGGTGATCAAGGAGATCGGCGAAGCCGTGCACGCGGCAGGCGGCGCGCTCAACCGCTACCCGGACCGCGACTTCGCCGCGCTCCGCGCCGACCTCGCTGCCTATCTCGAGCGAGAGTCGCACGTCACGGGCCTGGAGGTCGCCAACATCTGGGCCGCCAACGGGTCCAACGAGGTGATGTTGCACCTGCACCAGGCGTTCGGGGGGCCTGGGCGCACCTCCCTGGGTTTCGCGCCTACCTACTCGATGTACCCCGAGTATGCGCGGGACACGCTCACGGACTGGCACGCGGCGCCCCGCGCCGCGGACTTCTCGATCGACCCCGAGGTTGCGGTGGCCGAGATCGAGCGGGTGCGCCCCGCCGTCGTCCTTGTCGCGAGTCCCAACAACCCGACCGGCACCGCGGTGCCGATCGACGTCGTCGAGCGCCTGGCCGAGGCGACCCGTGAGAGCGGACCCGACGGGGCGTCGTCGGTCCTCGTCATCGACGAGGCCTACGCCGAGTTCCGTCGCGAGGGCACCGCGAGTGCGCTGACGCTGCTCGCGCGCTACCCGCACCTGGCCGTGAGCCGCACGATGTCCAAGGCGTTCGCGTTCGCGGGCACGCGGCTCGGCTACCTCGCTGCGGCGCCCGAGCTGGTCGATGCGCTGCGGGTGGTGCGGCTGCCGTACCACCTGTCCGCCGTGACCCAGGCGGTCGCACGTGCGGCGCTCGCGCACGCCGATCTGTTGCAGGAGCAGGTCGCCCAGATTCGTGCCGACCGTGACGCGTGCCTGAGCTGGCTGCGGGAGCGCGGATTCACCGCTGTGGACTCCGACGCGAACTTCGTGCTGTTCGGACTGTTCGAGGACCGGCACGCAATCTGGCAAGGGCTGCTCGATCGAGGTGTCCTGATACGGGAGACTGGACCCGAGCAGTACCTGCGGGTGAGCATCGGCACACCCGAGGAGATGACCGCGTTCCGGAACGCGTTGACGGAGGTGACCGGGCAGTGACAAGCCAGCCGGACGAGACCGACAAGTCCGCCCTCAGCACGATCGAGGAGCCGCAGCACCGGACCGGGCGGGTCGAGCGTTCCACGAGCGAGTCGACCGTGCTGGTGGAGCTGAACCTCGACGGCACGGGCCGGACCGAGATCAGCACCACCGTGCCGTTCTACGACCACATGCTCACCGCGCTCGGCAAGCACTCGCTCATCGACCTCACCGTCCGTGCGAGCGGCGACACCGACATCGACGCCCACCACACGGTGGAGGACGTGGCGATCTGCCTCGGGCAGGCGTTGCGGGAGGCGCTTGGTGACAAGGCCGGCATCTCCCGGTTCGGCGACGCCCTGGTGCCGTTGGACGAGGCGCTCGCGCAAGCCGTGGTCGATGTCTCCGGGCGCCCTTACCTCGTGCACTCGGGCGAGCCCGAGGGGCAGGAGTACCACCTGATTGGCGGGCACTTCACCGGGTCGCTGACCCGGCACGTGCTCGAGTCGATCGCGCACCACGCGGGCATCTGCCTGCACGTGCGACTGCTCGCGGGCCGCGACCCGCACCACATCGTGGAGGCGCAGTTCAAGGCCCTCGCGCGTGCGCTGCGATTCGCGGTCGCGCGTGACCCCCGCGTCGTGGGGGTGCCCTCCACCAAGGGCGCGCTGTGACCGTGCCGCCCGAGGACCGTCCCGAGCAGCCCGAAGAGGATCTGCCGGAGCTGCCCGAGCTGGGGGAGGACTTCGACTTCGACGCCGAGTTCGCGAAGGCGTTCGGGTCCGAACCGGATTCCAGCGAGGCCCCGGCCACACGGCCGAAGTCACTGGTCGCGGTGGTGCTGACGCCCGTCTCGTCCGCGCCCGCACTGGCCGGACTGTGCGCGATGGCAGGCATCGATGCGCACGTGGTGCCCACCTCGCGCGGAGCGCTTGCCGTGCGCGTGATCGAGCGTGACCCCGCGTCCGACGACTCGCTCGCGGAGCTGCTGGGAGAGGCGCCCGAGATCGCCATGACGATGGCCGGGACGCTGTCGCGCACCAGCCGCTACGGCGCCGTGCTGCTGGTCTCACGCCTCGGCGAGGGTGACGAAGGGCTGGTCGGCACGATCGCCGCCAGCCAGTGGAACAACGGTGAGCGCACCGAGGACGTCGTGTCCTCGGGCCTTGTGCTGGCCCAGTCCGACGACGTGGTGGAGCAGCTCCTGTTCGGAACCCTGGAGCCGGATGCGGCCGACGGCGCCGTGGCGCCAGGCACGCTGGCGCCGTGGCAGGCGCGCCGGCTGTTCCGCAAGACGCAGCGGAAGCGGCGCCCGTGACCGGGCCGAGCGTGGTCGTCCTCGACTACGGGTCCGGCAACGTCCGCTCCGCGGTGCGCGCCCTGGAGCGTGTGGGTGCCGAGGTTGAGCTGACCGCTGACCCGGGTGCTGTGGCCGATGCCGACGGGCTGGTGGTCCCCGGTGTGGGCGCTTTCGCGCACGTGATGCAGGCGCTGCAGGCGGTCGGCGCGCCGCGCCTGATCGAGCGGCGCCTCGCGGGCGGCCGCGCGGTGCTCGGGATCTGCGTCGGGCATCAGGTGATGTTCTCCTCCGGCGTGGAGCACGGCACCGAGGTCGAAGGACTCGACCAGTGGTCCGGGCTCGTCGAGCGGCTGGACGCTCCGGTGGTTCCACACATGGGGTGGGCCGAGGTCGAGCCGGCTCGCGACTCGGTGCTGTTCGACGGCGTGGCGCAGGAGCGGTTCTACTTCGTGCACTCGTACGCAGCGCGTACCGCGCCGGAGTACGTGCGGACCACCTGGGCGACACACGGCGAGACCCGGTTCGTGGCCGCTGTCGAGAACGGACCGTTGTCCGCCACCCAGTTCCACCACGAGAAGTCCGGCGACGCCGGCGCCCAGTTGCTCAGCAACTGGCTCGGCACCCTGTAAGCGTTTCTGAGAGGACCACCGTGACCCGACTCGAGCTTCTGCCTGCCGTGGACGTCGCCGATGGCCAGGCCGTGCGCCTGGTGCAGGGCGAGGCCGGATCGGAGACCCGCTACGGGTCGCCGGTCGACGCGGCGCTGGCGTGGCAGCGCGACGGCGCCGAGTGGATCCACCTCGTGGACCTCGACGCCGCGTTCGGGCGCGGGAGCAACGCCACGCTCCTGGCTGAGGTGGTCGGCCTGCTCGACGTCGATGTCGAGCTCTCTGGCGGGATCCGTGACGACGAGTCGCTCGAGCGGGCGCTGGCGACCGGATGCCGCCGCGTCAATCTCGGCACCGCGGCGCTCGAGAACCCGGAGTGGACCGCCACGGCGATCGCCCGCCACGGCGACCGCATCGCCGTCGGACTGGACGTGCGGGGCACCACGCTGGCCGCCCGTGGGTGGACGAAGGAAGGCGGCGACCTGTGGGAGACGCTCGCCCGCCTCGACGCCGACGGCTGTGCCCGCTATGTCGTCACCGACGTGACCAAGGACGGCACGATGCGCGGACCCAACCTCGACCTGCTCCGGCAGATGTGCGAGGCCACGAGCAAGCCGGTGGTCGCGTCGGGCGGCATCTCGAGCCTCGGGGACATCGAGGCGCTGACCACGCTCGTCGAGGTCGGCGTCGAGGGTGCCATCGTGGGCAAGGCACTCTATGCGGGCGCGTTCACGTTGCCAGAGGCGCTGGACGTGGCCGGCCGCCCGTGAGCGGGGCGCACGGGCCGGCGGGCGAGGGCAGGGCGCTGCCGCCCACGTCGTTGTTCGCAGGCGACGACGGGTCGCCACCACCAGCGCTGGCCGCCGCCCTGGCGCTGGCTGGGCCCCAGGAGCGGCTCGAGGCGGTGGTCGAGGCGCTGCGCACCGAGCGGGTGCTCGTTCCGGTGGTGGCGCGGCTCGACGAGATGGACCAGCCCGGCGAGCACGGGATCGCGGGGGAGAAGAGTGCACACGCCGCGATGGTGACCGTCGCCGCCCCGGACGGCCGCGCTGTCATGCCGGTGTTCTCGAGCATGACAGCGATGCAGCGGTGGCGTGCTGAGGCGCGCCCGGTCCCGACCGAGGGGCGCCGCGCCGCGCTGGCCGCCGGGACCGAGGCCGACGGCGTGCTCGTGCTGGACCCCGGATCCGAGCACGCCGTGCAGGTGCCGCGCCCCGCGGTCCGGGCGATCGCGCTGGGCGAGCCGTGGCTGCCTGCGGTCCGTCACCCTGCCGTTCGCACGGAGGTGCACACGGTGCTGACCACGCTCGTGCCGGGCGTGCGGACCACGAAGATCGAGCCGGGTGGCCGCACCGAGATCGTGGTCGTCGCGTACCTGCAGCGCCACCCGACCGGGGTTCCTGACCCGGAGACGGCCGCCACGCTTCGCGCCTGTCGCGAGGCGCTCGCGACATCCCAGCTGATCGCCGATCTCGTCGACTCGGTCACGGTGCGACCCGCCATCACGCACTGACCGGCCCAGGACTATCGTCACGAGCATGAACCACGCACGGCTGGACGCCGCCGCTGTCGACGCCGCAGCCGACGCGCTTCGCCCGGTCGTGCGGCGCACTGAGCTGGAGCACAGCCCCCGGCTGAGCGACCTCGTCGGCGCGTCGGTCTCGCTCAAGCGCGAGAATCGCCAGATCACGCGCTCGTACAAGGTGCGCGGTGCCTATCACCTGATCAGCGGGCTCTCGGAGGACGAGCAGGCGCGCGGTGTGGTGTGCGCCAGTGCCGGCAACCATGGCCAGGGCCTCGCCTGGAGCTGTGCCCGGCTCGGGGTGCATGGCCGGGTGTTCGTGCCGACGACGACGCCGCGCCAGAAACGTCAGAGGATCCTCGCCCTGGGTGAGGGCAGGGTCGAGCTGGTCGTCGAGGGCAGGAGCTACGACGAGGCCGGCGCTGCGGCTCGTGCCGATGCGGACCGGACCGGGGCGGTGTTCGTGCCGCCGTTCGACGACGCGCGCGTGGTCGCCGGCCAGGGGACGATCGCTCCGGAGATCGACGAACAGGCGGGGGAGCGACTGCATACCGTGCTCGTCCCGGTCGGTGGCGGCGGTCTGATCGCCGGGCTTGCGCTGTGGCTGAAGGAGCGGCGCCCCGAGGTCCGGGTGGTCGGCGTCGAGCCGCGAGGCGCGGCCAGCATGACGGCGGCGCTCGCCGCCGGTGGGCCGGTTGCCCTGGCCGAGGTGGACACGTTCGTCGACGGCGCCGCCGTGGGCCGGGTGGGCGAGGTCCCGTTCCCGATCGTGCGGGACCTCGTGGACGAGGTCGTCACGGTCGACGCCGGCGCGATCTGCACCGAGATGCTCGACCTGTACCAGGTGGAGGGCATCGTGGCCGAGCCCGCGGGTGCGCTCGCGAGCGCCGCGGTTCGCTCCATGGCCGGGCAGTTCCCGGCTGACGCCGTGGTCGTGTGCCTGGTCTCCGGCGGCAACAACGATGTCAGCCGGTACGGCGAGATCCTCGAACGCTCGCTCATCCACCAGGGCCTGCGGCACTACTTCATGGTGACGTTCCCGCAGGAACCCGGAGCCCTCCGGCACTTCCTTGACGACGTGCTCGCCGAGGGCGAGGACATCGTGGTGTTCGACTACGTCAAGAAGAACAACCGCGAGACAGGCCCGGCACTCGTCGGCATCGAGCTCGACGACGCCGCGAAGCTTGCCGGCCTGCTCGAGCGCATGGAGCGCAGCCCGCTCCAGATCGAGCAGGTGCCACCCGGATCACCGTTGTTCAGTTTCCTGATGTGAAACCCTCGCGCTCTGCTATCATGGACGCTGACCGACTGGTCTGCCTCGCCGTGCAAACGGTACGGCGGATCAGGGTGCAAGCGGAGATCCCTCCCACCTCGGCCCGACTGACTTGCGTGAGCGAGACGACAGGGCCCGGGTCGACCGGTCCGAGATGGTGACGCACCTCCACAGGTGAGTCACGCCGTCGGCGGACCGACAGGGCCTCCGCGTGCACTCGCACCGGGGGCCTTCCTCGTGTGCGGCGGCAGACCACACGTTTCGACACGAGGAGTACCTATCAGCGAGCCACGCATCAACGAGCGCATCCGAGTTGCCGAGGTGCGCCTGGTCGGCCCCAACGGCGAGCAGGTCGGCATCGTCCGCGTCGAGGACGCGCTCCGTTTGGCTGCAGAGGCAGACCTCGACCTGGTCGAGGTCGCACCCGACGCGCGCCCGCCCGTCGCGAAGCTCATGGACTACGGCAAGTTCAAGTACGAGTCCGACATGAAGGCACGCGACGCCCGACGGAACCAGACGAACACGATCCTCAAGGAGATCCGGTTCCGGCTCAAGATCGACCCGCACGACTACGGCACCAAGAAGGGCCACGTCGAGCGGTTCCTCAAGGCCGGTGACAAGGTCAAGGTGATGATCATGTTCCGCGGCCGCGAGCAGTCCCGCCCCGAGATGGGCATGCGGCTGCTGCAGCGCCTCGCGGAAGACGTCGCCGAGCTGGGCCACGTCGAGTCCACCCCGCGTCTCGATGGCCGCAACATGACCATGGTGCTCGGACCGAACAAGAAGAAGGTCGACGTCCAGCGCGAGCAGAAGCGTCAGCCGAAGGAGCCGAAGGCGGAGCAGTCCGCCGAGGCCAGCTGATCCGGTCCCGGACACCACACCCGAGAAAGAACGAAGAGATGCCGAAGAACAAGACGAACTCTGGCGCCAAGAAGCGATTCCGCGTCACCGGTTCCGGAAAGATCATGAAGCAGCGCGCCCGCCACGTGCACAAGTTCCAGGAGCGCAGCTCCCGCCAGGCCCGCCGTCTCGTGAACGACACCCTGGTGAAGCCGTCCGACGTCAAGAACGTGAAGAAGCTGCTCGGCCTGTAACAGGCCCCTGCACGCACTCTTCCCCGAAGACCTGAAGCAAGGAGAACCACGTGGCACGCGTCAAGCGGGCAGTCAACGCCCAGAAGAAGCGCCGCACCACCCTCGAGCGCGCCAGCGGCTACCGCGGCCAGCGTTCGCGCCTGTACCGCAAGGCCAAGGAGCAGGTGACGCACTCGCTCACCTACGCCTACCGTGACCGCCGGGCCCGCAAGAGCGACTTCCGTCGTCTGTGGATCCAGCGCATCAACGCTGCGGCTCGCCAGAACGGCCTGACCTACAACCGTCTCATCCAGGGCCTGCGCCTCGCGGGTGTCGAGGTGGACCGTCGCGCGCTGGCCGAGATCGCCGTCAGCGACGAGGCCGCCTTCACGGCACTGGTCGAGGTGGCGAAGAACGCCCTCCCCGAGGACGTCAACGCCCCGGCTGCCTGAGCGCCGTCCAGCACCACACACGAAACGCCCGGTCCTGCAGGACCGGGCGTTTCGCATGCTCCGATCAGCAGAACCCCGGATCGGGCTGCCACGGGCCCGGGTAGAGCCGGGTGGCGACGGTCCAGTCGACCCAGTCGGCCGCGCCCGGGGAAGCGTTGTCGACCAGCACCGCCGAGGATCCGTTGTCGAGCTGGACGACGGCGGAGCTC
>NZ_JBMDXJ010000175.1:0-4479 GCF_048594945.1 Pseudactinotalea sp.
GTCCGGAGCTGGTGCTGCTGTGCGACGTCTCGGGCTCGGTCTCCGGCTTCTCCAGCTTCACGATGCTGCTGGTCCGCGCGCTGAGCGACCAGTTCAGCCGCATCCGCGTCTTCGCGTTCGTCAACGCCACCGCCGAGGTGACCGAGCTGGTCAAGGAGGCCGACGACCCGGCCGCTGCGATCGCCGAGCAGGCCCGCGTCACGAAGTGGCACACCAGCAGCGACTACGGGGAGGCGTTCGGTGACTTCGTGGAGAAGCACCTCGACGCGGTGGGTCCGAGGACGAGCGTGCTGGTCCTCGGCGATGCACGGAACAACAACCAGCCGGCCAACCTGGACGCGCTGCACCGCATCGCCGAGCGGTCCAAGCGGATCTTCTGGCTCAACCCGGAGCACGAGTCGCGCTGGGGGCTCGGCGACTCCATCGCGCCGACGTACGCCGAGGTCGTGGAGATGCGCGAGTGCGCGACGGTGGAACAGCTCTCGCGCTTCGTCTCCCGCCTGCTCCCCGTCTAGACCTCGGGTCCCACGGCTCGGGGATGCGCCTGCCCACCCTCGGAGCTCGAGTGACGACAACCCTCCAGATCCTCGGCGGTCGCGGCGTATCGAGACCACGTCGGCCCCACCTGCGGACCCGGCCCCGCCGCGACCGAACATCGATCCCCAACCGTCCGACGTGCGCCTTCGGTCCACTCACGCCATCGTGGAACCGAACCACGACGGAGGGAGTCATCATGCAGATCGGTGGATCACTGTTCATGATCGCGGTCGGAGCGATCCTCGCGTTCGCCGTGACGGACGCCATCAACGGCATCGACCTGACGATGGTGGGCTACATCCTGCTGGCGGTCGGCGTGCTCGGGCTGCTCCTGTCGCTCATGTTGATGAGCAGTCGTCGCGGGGACGCTCCCCCACCCCGCTGACCACGGGCGACCCCTCTGGGGTCAGGAACGCACCGCGGCCACCTCGCGCCCACGGTCGGAGTGGGGGAACCGCTCGATCATCGCTCGCAGCTCGTCGAGCCCGACATCGGCCCCGAACGGCTCGGTGCCGGGCTCAAGACGCACGCCGTGCGCCAGGGAGTCCAGCGGCAGCGGATCGAAACCGAGGTCGTCGACGATCCGGCTCACACCGGAGACGGCCTGCGCGTCGTCCCCGGCGACGGCGATCGCCCGACGTCCCGCCGTCCCCGCTGGTCGCGCTCCCTCGTCGAGGTCGTGGTAGCCCATGTGGTTGAACGCCTTGACCACACGCGATGCCGGCAGTCGGCTCTGCACGACCTCGCTGGTGGACGTGCGCGGGTCGGTGAGGTCCGGGCGTGGGCCGTCCACCTCCCACCAGTGGTTCATGGCGTCGATCACGATCTTCCCGGCCAGTGCCGCGACGGGAAGGGTGTCGATCTTGCCGAGGGGCAGCGCCAGGAGAACGACGTCGGCGTCGCGGGCCGCGCGGTCGGCGGTCGTCGCGACGGCACCGGGCGCGAGCACGTCGACGGTGAGCGCGATGTCCTCGGCGGGGCCGGACCCGGCGATGAGCACGTCGTGCCCGGCGGCCAGGGCGAGCCGGGCGAGGACCGTCCCCACCTTCCCTGCGCCGAGGATGCCGAGCGTCGTCATGACGTCGCTCGGGCCTGCTCGGCCGCGAGGAGCTCGCGCACACGTGGGATGACCTCGCTCCCGTAGAGCTCCACGGAGCGGAGCCGATCCGGTGCGGGCACGGGACCGCTGGTGTAGATCATGTCGAACCGTCCGACACCGAGCGCCGTGATCGCACGCGCCATCTTCTGTGCCACCGTCTCCGGCGACCCGAGGTAGAGGGAGCCGTGGGCGATCTCCTGCTCGTACTGCTGAGGCGTGACCGGCGGCCAGCCGCGCTCGGCGCCGATCCGGTCGCGCTGTGCCTTGTAGTGCGGCCAGACGATCTTCGCGGCCGCCTCGTCGGTGTCGGCGACGAACCCCGGTGAGTGCATGCCGATCGGATGTGCCGTCGTGCCGAACTGGTCCGTCGCGCGCCGGTAGAGCTGGGTGTACGGCGCGAAGCGCTCCGGTGAGCCTCCGATGATGGCGAGCATGAGGGGCAGCCCGTGCTTGGCCGTCCGCACGACGGACTGCGGCGATCCCCCGACTCCCACCCACGTGTCGAGTCGGCCGGAGTCGGTCTTGGGGTAGAGATCGGCTTCCTGCAGCGGTGCGCGGGTGGTGCCCGACCAGGTGACGGGCTTCTCGTCGAGCAGCTTCACGAACAGCTCGAGCTTCTCCTCGAAGAGCGTGTCGTAGTCCGCGAGGTCGTACCCGAACAGGGGGAAGGACTCGGTGAACGAACCGCGCCCGAGGATGAGCTGTGCCCGGCCGTTCGAGAGTGCATCGAGCGTCGCGAACCGCTGGAAGACGCGCACGGGGTCGTCGGAGGACAGGACCGTCACGCCCGAGGCGAGCTTGATGCGCTCGGTCCGGGTCGCGATGCCTGCCAGGACCGTCTCGGGGCTGGAGATCGCGAAGTCGGAGCGGTGGTGCTCCCCCAACGCGATGACGTCGACCCCGACCTGGTCGGCGAGGACAGCCTCGTCGAGCACCTGACGGATGGCGTCGGCGTGGGAGAGGAGCCCTCCGTCGGGACCCTGGGGGACGTCACCGAAGGTGTCGAGCCCGAACTCGACCTGCTGCTCCGGCGTACCGTCGGAGGTCTGCTGCTCGGTCATGGTGGTCCTCCCGCCCGGCGCCCCGGGCACTGTAGTTGAACGATCACTCATGTCAATCCGTCTGTACTTCAGCGTATTCCCACACGCGTCAGGACCGCCGCCTCGCCCGGCGCGCCATCCGTGGGCACGAGTGCCTACTTCGGGGTAGGTTGTCCGGCAGCAACTCCCCCACGACCTGGAGGTCCCCCGCATGTCACTGGGTGCATCGCTGTTCCTGCTCGCCATCGGTGCCGTGCTGGCGTACGCCGTGCAGCCCGACGCCGTGTCGTGGATCGATATCGGCGTCGTCGGCTACATCCTGATGGCGGTCGGTGCGCTCGGGCTCGTGCTCACCCTCGTGCAGTCAGCGCAGGCGTCCAGGCGCCACTGACCAGCCACCGGCTGTCGGCACGACCGTGGGGACCGATCTGGTCCGCTGGCCCAGTCACGGAGAGGGCGCGTGCCGGTCGTATCAGCGGCGTGGCAGATTGCCGCGCACACGTGATGCGCCACGTGCCCAGATCGCGCTCCCGACGACTGCGAGCGTGATGCCGCGGACGATCCAGAGTCCCGGCCCCCAGACGATCTCGTAGTTCCCGGGAATGCCGAGCAGAGCCAGCACGACCTGTCCGCCGGCTGCCCTGCTGGACTCCATGTCAGTGAGGCTGGCAACGGCCAACAGACTGATGGTCGGTACCGCGAGAAGGGCGAGCGGTGCACACCACCTGCCGGCTGCGACGCGTTCGCCGCGAACGGCGTCGAATGCTGCCAGCCCCAGCACTCGAAGGGGGAACACGACCAGGATCCACAGCAGGAAGCTGAATCCGAGGCCGAGGAACGCGAGCACTGCGAACGTCACCATGACCCCGATGGCACTCGAGAAGCCGCTCACCTCGAAGTAGTCGGGGTAGGCGAGCATCGGCCCGATACTCATGATGAGCAGACCCGCTGGGAGAACGACGATCGGCCACCACAACAGGGTCCAGCGAGGTTCTTCGTGCCGGAGCCTGCCGAGCACGATCAGGTCGATGATCAAGCCCCCGGCAGTCATCGGGAAGAGGAACAGCGCCAGCAGCATCGGCAGACCATCGACGCGCTCGGGATCCAGGAGCACCAACGGCACAGCGGCCAGGACGAGCGTCGTGAGCGAGATGATCGCTGCCAGGAACCGAACGCTCTCCTCCGTGCGTCCTGCCTGGTCGGTGGTTCCTTCACGCTCGGAGAGAACGTCGACTGCCTCCCAGAAGCCCATCGGACTCGTTCCGTGCATGTGTCTCGACGCTCCATCGTCTGGCAGCAGTCTCGTGTGCTGCGTGATCTCTGATAGCCCGGGCGGCACCCGAGCATATGGTCGGTTCTCGAACCGGCTCAGGCGGCACGCCATCGCCGTCAGCCGCGACCACTCGCGTCCCTCACGCCCCGGGTGGGGACCCCACCCGCCGGGGAGGTGGCGATGCATCGATGGACCGTCGCGAGCTGTGGGTCGTCGAACAGCACAAGACCCCCGTACCGGCGAGAGTACGAGGGTCCTGCTCGTGTCCGAGGGGGGACTTGAACCCCCACAGCCCTATCGGGCCACTAGCACCTCAAGCTAGCGCGTCTACCAATTCCGCCACCCGGACGTGGGTTGCGCGCCTCATCGGCGCGCGATCGCCAACTCTAGCAAACCAGCCACCCGGAACAGAAACCCGGGTTCGAGCCCACCAGGCGCTGCCCGGAACGGTCGTAGAATGGGCGAGGCCCCCGGAAGGATTTGTTACCCGGGGCACTGCGAACCCAGCGGGATGGTCTGGGGTCAGTCAC
>NZ_JBMDXJ010000176.1:0-5788 GCF_048594945.1 Pseudactinotalea sp.
GCATCGACCGAGAGCTCCAGCACCTGCGCGGTCTCGGCCGCGGAGAACGCCAGCACATCCCGCAGGATCAGCACCGCCCACTGACGCGGCGGCAGGTGCTGCAGCGCCGCGAGGAACGCCAGCCGCACGGTGTCACGGTGCGCGACCACCTCGGCAGGGTCGGCATCGGGGCGCAGCATCCGGTCGTCGGGCATCGGCCACACCCACGCCTCAGGCGGAAGCGGGTCACCCAGTGCGGGGCGATCGGTCCCGACGGTCCCGGGGCCCTGCAGGTCCATCGGCAGGGCACGTCGCTGCGGCGCGCGCCCCATGTCGATGCACACCCGCACCGCGACCGCGTAGAGCCACGTCCGCAATGCGGCCTCGCCGCGGAACGTCTCGGCCTTGTCCCACGCGCGCACGAGCGTCTCCTGCACGGCATCTTCGGCCTCGGCCGCCGATCCCAGGTACCGGTAGCAGTACCCGAGCAGCTCGCCCCGATAGGTGTGAGCACGCTCGAGCAGGTCGACCGCGACACTCATCCTCGTAGTAGACCACGCAGCGCCGACGTCTGACAGGCATGGGCGTGCTCAGCCGTACGGGTAGCCCCAGCCGTGGTCGAGCGGTCGCACGGACGGAGGGTCGAAGCGCACGCCGGTGGGGTTCGGGCCGACGCAGCACATGATGAGGATGACCAGCGCGCCCAGGTAGGGGACCAGGCACAGCAGGTACATCCACCCGCTGCTGCCGGTGTCATGGAGGCGGCGGACCGTGAGCGACAGCCCGACCGGGATGTGGGCGAGCCCCACGAGCACGACGAGCGTGATCACCAGCGGCACTCCGACCACCTGCGCGGCCGATCCGAGGAATCCGGCCGCGAAGATCATCACGAATCCGTAGAGGCTGAACCACCAGTACTCACCGCGGCTGGCCCGGCCGTCGAAGCGGAACGCCTTCAGGTACGCCCGCGCGACGGCGTCGATCGGTCCGATCCCGTACCAGGGCAGGTCGCGGGTTCCGGGATCGCCCAGTGCCGGCGCCGGCGCCCACCCGATCGGTGCATCGCCCGCGACGGCCTCCGTGTACGGGGGCCGCCACGGGCACAGCCGCATCGTGGATCGACGGCGAACCAACGGCGCCGGGGTAGTTGTCCGGCGGCGTGCCGTAGGGCGACTGCCACGGGTCGCCGCCCGTTCCGTACTGAGTCATGGTTCCCCCGGTGGGTTCGTTGCGCCCTGGCGGGGCGGCGTTGCGGGAACGCTAGTGCGGCGATGTGCCGGCCCGCATCCCCGGTGCGCCGACCCGGTGGATAACCGGTTTCGGGGGCGAAGCGTGACTGGCGTGCCATGTCGGCACCTCGCTCACGCCGATGGCCCCGGTGGCGTGACTGGCGTGCCGACATGGCAGCTGAATCACGCCGATGCGGGCCTGGGCCGGGCCGCGGGCAGGGCGCAGCGTTGAGGGACTGACACCAACGGCACGCCACCCCCGCAGCTTCGGCGCTGTGCGGCAACGGCGGGCACATGAGGCAGGCGTCACTGCCTTCTCATCCTGCTCTCACCTGCGTGCGCGAACCTTGGGCCATGACGACACCACGACTCAACCACCTCCTCCCCGCCGGCGCCGTGCTCGCGCTCGCTCTCGGGCTCGCCGGCTGCGGCTCGCCCGAGGACTCCTCGGGTCCCGGCGGCACCACCGGTGCGACCGACGAGGCCACCACGGAAGCAGCCACCACCGAGGACGAGTCGACCACGGACGACTCGACCACGGACGACGACGCCGCGATCGAGAGCGACGACGTCACCGCAGCCGGGCTCGCGGCCATCGCCACGGCCGAGCGTGACACCGGCGGCGTCGCGTTCGCGATCGACCGGGACGACGACGGCGACGAAGGCTGGGACGTCGACGTGCGGACCGGCGACACGATGGTCGAAGTCGAGGTGAGCGCCGACGGCACCAGCGTGGTCAGGTCCGAGGACGACGACCTCGACGGCGACGACCGGGCCGCCATCGATGCTGCTGAGATCACCCTCACCGAGGCGATCGAGATCGCCGTGGCCGAGACCGGCGGCGTGCTCGACGACGCCGAGCTCTCCGACGATGACAACCCGCTCCACTACGAGGTGACCGTCGACACCGCGGACCGCGATGATGTCGACGTCGATGTCGACGCCGTCACCGGTGAGGTGCTCCGGGTCAGCTGACCGCCCGACCCGACCCGAGACTCAGGTGAGCGGCCCGGACAGGGCCGCTCCGCCGTCGTCGTCGCCTGGAATGGTGCCGTGGGACTTGATCACGGTCCAGATCCAGTCCGAGGCGACCTCCACCGAGGGGACAGGCTCGATATCGAGCCAGGCGCGGATGGTGGCGAGCGCCGACCCGGCGATCGCGGCGGCCGCGACCTCGGTGGGGACCCCCACCAGGCTGTGCGGTGCGCCGCGCTCGAACGCTTGCACGAGGATCAGCTGCAGGCGCTTGCTCATGCGGACCTGGATCGTCGCGGAGCCGCCCTCGCCGAGCAGCTGCCGGTAGAGCGCGACGTGCTCGGCCACGTGGCGCAGGTACTGCTCGAGGATCTTCGCGCCGTGCTCGGCGGTGAGTGGCGGCTCGGGTCCGATGGCGTCGTCGATGACGGCGTCGAGCGCCTCGGCGAGCAGCGTGTCCTTGTCGGAATAGTGCTGGTAGTACGTGCTGCGGTTGATGCCGGCGCGCTCGGCGATGTCGGAGATCGAGATCTCGTCGAGGGCGTGCTCGCGGGTGAGCGCGAACAGTGCCTCGCGCAGGCTGCTCCGCGTCCTCGCGATGCGTGGGTCCATGGCCATGGATGGTGCCACATCCCGAGTGACAGAGCCAACACTTGTTGGATATCCAACATGCGTGGTCTACTGAGGGAGGTCTGATTCTCGACGCATCGTTCGAAAGGTTCCTCCGTGGCCAACCTGCTCTACCGCATCGGCGTGGGCGCTGCCCGCCGCGCCTGGCTCGTGATCGTGTCCTGGGTGGTGGTGCTCGGGCTCGCCGCGGGTGCCTTCCTCGCGTTCGGCGGCACACTCGTGAGCTCGTTCTCGATCCCCGGCACCGAGACCGACCGGGTCAACGGGCTGCTCGAAGAGAACCTCGGCACCACCGGCTCGAGCGCGAGCGTGGTCTTTCACACCGACGACGGTTCGGCGATCGATGAGGGCCAGCAGGCCGAGATCGCCGCCGCGCTCGCCGAGGTGGGCGAGCTCGACGGCGTGGAGGCCACGGTCGACCCGTACGCCACGGTGGCGCAGATGCAGGAGCAGGCTGCGGGGCTGGACGCCCAGCTCGCGACCAACGCCGAGAACACGACCGAGCTCACCACCGGACTCGAAGGGCTGCAGGCGGCGCTCGCGGAGGCGCAGGCCGCTGGTGCCCCCGAGGCGCAGATCGCCGAGATGACCGGCCAGATCGAGGAGATGCAGGGCCAGCTCGCCGGTCTTGCGGTCGAGAAGGAGCAGCTCGAGCTGGGACAGCAGCTGATGGGCTTCGCGGCCGAGATCCAGACCGTCTCCGACGACGGCAGCGCCGCCATGGGCGTCGTCATGTTCGAGGGCGACGCGATCGGGGTAGCGCAGGAGCTGAAGGACGCGGTCATCGAGACGCTCACCGACGGAGCGCCCGACGGCGTCACCGTGGACTTCTCCAGCCAGATCGCGACCTCGGTCGAGGGCATCGTCGGGCCCGGCGAGATCGTGGGCCTGCTCGTCGCGGCGCTCGTGCTGCTCCTGATGTTCCGCGCCGCGTTCCCGGCGATCACACCGGTGCTGTCCTCGCTCGTGGGGGTCGGCGTCGGCGTTGCGGGGGCAATGGCGTTCTCCGATGCGGTCGAGATGTCCTCGGTCACCCCGGTGCTCGGCCTGATGCTCGGGCTCGCCGTGGGGATCGACTACTCGCTGTTCATCCTCAACCGGCACCGTACGCAGGTGCGCGCGGGCATGGGCGTGAGCGAGTCGATCGGGCTCGCCAACGGCACCGCCGGCAACGCGGTGGTGTTCGCCGGGGCCACGGTGTTCGTGGCGCTGCTCGCGCTCAATGTCTCCGGGATCGGGTTCCTCGGGTTGATGGGAACGGTGGGCGCGGCGTGCGTACTGGTCGCGGTGCTGGTCGCGGTGACGTTCACGCCCGCGCTGCTCGGCCTCGTGGGCCAGCGTGTGCTGCGCCGCTCCGAGCGGGGCTCCGAGCCGGTGCGCACGACCTCTCCCGGTGCGATGAAGACCTCGCACGCCGTGATCTCGATCGTCGCCGGTGTGGCCGTGCTGGGCGTGGTCGCGCTGCCCGCCCTCGACATGCGCCTCGGCCTCCCGGACGGCTCCACCGAGAGTGCAGACTCCACCCAGTACCAGGCGTACTCGATCACCGCCGAGCAGTTCGGCGCCGGTCAGAACGGCCCGCTGCTGGTCACGGCCTCACTCGAGCAGCCGATGGAGGAGATCAACCAGCTGCCCACGCAGGTCGACATCGCGGAGGCGCTGATGGCTCTCGACGACGTCGTGGCGGTCGCCCCGATCGGGATCTCCGACGATGCCGACTTCATCGCCTTCCAGGTCGTTCCGGTCGACGGCCCGTCGAGCGAGTCGACCGAGGATCTCGTGCACACCTTGCGTGGTCTCGAGGTTCTCGACGGCGGAGCAACCCTCGGGGTCGCCGGGTTCGCCTCGGGCAACATCGACATCTCGGAGCGACTGGCCGACACGTTGCCGCTGTACTTGATCGTGGTCGTGGGCCTGTCGCTGATCATCCTCGTGCTGGTCTTCCGTTCGCTCGTGCTGCCGCTACTCGCGACGGCGGGCTTCGTGCTCTCTCTGGTGGCTGCGCTGGGTGCGACGACGGCGATCTTCCAGTGGGGCTGGCTGGGCTCGGTGTTCGGCGTGAACGAGGCCGGCCCGCTGCTGAGCTTCGCGCCGCTCATCATCACCGGCGTGCTGTTCGGGCTCGCGATGGACTACCAGCTGTTCCTCGCCTCGGCGATGCGTGAGGCCTACGCCCACGGCACCCCGGCACGTGAGGCGGTCACAGCAGGCCGGCACCAGAGCCGCGCCGTGGTGATCGCAGCGGCGTCGATCATGATCGCGGTGTTCGGCGGGTTCACGTTCTCCCATCTGACGATGATCCGCCCGCTCGGCTTCGGGCTCGCGGTCGGTGTGCTGTTCGACGCGTTCGTGGTGCGGCTGCTGCTCGTGTCGGCTGCGATGCATCTGGTCGGCAACAAGGTGTGGTGGCTCCCCCGCTGGCTCGACCGGATCCTGCCGAACGTCGACGTCGAGGGATCTGCGCTGGAACGCGACCACCCGGTCCCGCACGCCGAGGAGTCGGAGAGCGGCGACGAGGCGAGCGACGACGAGAAGGAACCCGCCGCCGTCTGAGCTCTCCGAGGCGCCGAGATCGCTCGCGGTCGGGTCGTTCCACGGGCCCGACGGAAGGTTGCGGATCTGCAGGAATCCGAGCGCGATCTCGTTCGCCTCGGCATCCGTCGTCGAGTACTTCTCGGACGGCTTCACCTTGGCCGCGGGGATGATCCAGAGCACGAGGAAGAAGAGCGCCACGGCGCCGACGATCGCCCACACCCACCACTGGCCGATCAGCCAGCCGACGATGGATCCGAGGTCGTTGAAATCGACGCGGGCGAGGCGGTGCATGGAGGCTCCCCAGAAGTTCTTAAACTGAACGTACATTCAGTGAGTAATCTATAGGTCGGGGACGCACGCAAGTGCACATATGGGGGATAACGGGGAAGTGAATTTCACATGGCGCGATCAGAGGATCAGAATCGGCTAGCGCGCGAGCG
>NZ_JBMDXJ010000177.1:0-2030 GCF_048594945.1 Pseudactinotalea sp.
AACGCAGGCACTCGGTAGAGCGAACCGTCGATCCGACGACCGTTCGCTCTATCTCGGGCTCGATCCCGGGTTCGCGCAGACCCTCGCCGATTCCTCGGTGCGTAAGGCAATGACCCCTGAGACCCAACCCGTCGTCCGCGATGCCCTCGAACTCTATGATCAAGGTTGGGATGCAACGGTCCGGGTTGCCAATGAGTTCTGGTCGGCAGATGGTTCCCCTTTGCAGGCGTCCGAGGCTGGTGCCGATCAGGCGACAGGGCCGCGACGGAGGCCGGGACGTGCGTCGGCGGGGAGCGCGGATGTGTCCACCGCTGATGCTGAGGTGACAGCGTCTACCGAACTGTGGTCCGGTCATCACCAAGCGGCCGTGGAAAGCGCACGGACAGCCGCGGCGACCCTCGCTGCCGCGGGCGAAGCCGAGCACAGTGCATTCTGGCGATACGTGGAAGCTCACGCACACTACGACCGCGGAAGACCCGCTGACATCTCTGCGGCGAGAGCAAGTCTGAACGCCGTGGTGGAGAACGGGCCACGGACCACCTGGTTCCGTCGCCTCTCGCGCACCGTGGCTGAGCTTGAGGGCGTCACGGGTGTGAATGACGACGACGACCGGACCTACTTGGCATGGGACGACTGGCGCCGCGACGCCGGTGCTCGGCTGGAAAAGGATCTCGCCCTGGGCAGGCGCCTGCTTGCGGGCAACCACGACGAGCAATGCGAGGGATTGAAGTACCTTGCACGGCTTGCTGGAGCAGCCGGGGAGCGCCCACCGAAAACGGAGCAAAGTGCGACCGATTGCCGGTGGACGTGGTCGACCTCCAAGCGCGCCGAACGCCGCGCGTGGGAAGTCAAGACAGTTCAGGCAGATGCTCCGCCTCCGCTCAGCCGCGGCGACGTCAATCAGCTTCTTGGCCAGGTGATAGTGGAGAGGGGTAGGGCCCCAAAGTCCCGCGTGTTCGGGTGCCTCCTGACACCAGCCGTTGAGGTCAAAGATGAGGCAGCGGAAGCCGCGCGCGACCAAGTTGCGCTAGTGAACCATACTGCCGCTCTCCGGCTCTACGATTTGCTCGCCGATCGGCTGCGACGATACGACGCGTTGAGCGGCGACGGTTCAGCCGAGGCGCGCGGCGACGCTCGAACACAGGTCGAAGCGATGATGCCGAGGTCAGGGTGGCTTGCGCGGCTTCTCGCGCCCACGACTGGCAAGCTCCTGACTGCCGATGACGTCACACTGCTGTTCTCGCCTCGATAGCGCGTGCTCGTTGCAATGGAAGAGGGCAAAGATGCCGAATGAGTTGACGGTCGGGATGCGTCGTGTCGGGGACTTCATCGACTTCGATCCCGACACTCCGGAGGTGAAGGTCACTCTAGAACGCTCCGAGCGCGGGATCGGCGTCACCATCTCCTGGTCTGACCCGGACAGCCCGTACGCTGCGTGGTTCATGGGGGGCCGTGGGGTTATACGAATCCCGTCAGGTCCGGAACCGAAACCGGTTCCCAAGCGGGTCCTCTTCCACGACTCGCACGGTTCCGTCCTCATGATCCGCTGCTGGGCTCGAGGGTTCCATAGCAACGCGCTCGGTCCTGGAAGCGGGACGCTCTGGGGTCGCGCGGCGATCATGGGCGCCCACTCGAACATCGAGTTCGAACGGCCGCATGGTCTACAAACGGAGATTTCCGGACTCCGCGCGTGGTTGGGCGTTACGTCGTGGGAGGAGAGACTGGACTGGAGAGACGGTCCCGCCGTGGCATCGCTCATGTCACAGGAGTCTCCTCCGATCGAGGTTGGCGAGTATCGAGGCATCACGCTCACGTTGCGCCCAGGATGGCGATTGGTGCCGGAAGAGGGCCGTGACCGCCGTATCGCACTGGATCTACTCCGTTGCGAGACTAGGAGTGAAGAGCCTCCAGAATGGGACACGCATCTACAGCTTCACCGTGCTGTCCGCGACCTGTTGGTGCTCTCCCGTTGGCACGCCGAGTCCTGCGTAGAAGTGTTCGCATCCCGAAAGGATGACCCGCTGCGGACG
>NZ_JBMDXJ010000178.1:0-11875 GCF_048594945.1 Pseudactinotalea sp.
CGCGATGCTCGCCGCCGTGCTCGGCCTCGGCCTCGCGCTGCTCCCCCACACTCCGGCACGAGCCGACGACGGCGACCTGGTGGTCGAGCTCATGGGCGTCACCCCGGCGGTGGTCACCACGGGAGACGACCTCGTCATCACGGGTCGGATCCGCAACACCACGAACGAGGAGCTGCCCGCCCCTGCGGTGCGGCTGATGCTGCAGCTGCACGTGCCGAGCTCGACCGAGGCGCTCGCCTCCTGGCTCGACGGCTCCTCCGACCTCAACGTGAGCGCGCTCACCGGCTGGAACACCGAGGAGGACGCCGACCCGATCGCGGCCGGCGCGGAGGTGCCGTTCAGGATCGAGATCCCCCTGGGGTCGGACGGCACGTTCTCGCAGCTCTCGGCGTGGGGTCCGCGCGGCATCGAGATCCAGGCGCGCTCGGAGGAGGCCACCGGCTCGGCCCGCACCACGATGCTCTGGTACCCGACCGACCCGCCGGTGCGCACACCCTCCGAGCTCACGCTGCTGGTGCCGCTGACACCCACCACGCAGGAGTGGCAGCAGGCGGCCGAGCAGGGCGTACCCGTCGGCCAGATCGCGGCGCCGCGACTGCTGGAGGTGCTCGACGCCGTGGGACCCGACGCCTCGCTCGCGCTCGACCCGGCGCTGCTGGAGACCGTTCCACCGGGCGCCGCCGCGGCGAACGAGGCCGAAGCCGAGGGCACCGGCACGCCCGACGAGTCCCCGAGCACCGAGGAGGCGACCCCGCCCGAGGACGAGAGCTCCGCCGTCGCGACGTTGATCGAGCGGCTCACCGCCAGCGAGCGCCGCGGCGACGTCATCGCCCTCGGCTACGCCGACGCCGATGTCTCCTCGTTGGTCACAGCCGGCGGCGAGGACCTGTGGTCCGACGGCGTGACTCGCTCCGAGGAGCTGCTCGCCGATGTGGGACTCACGATCGAGGACGTGGCCTGGCCGCCCGGCGAGCTGTCGGCCGACGGGCTCGCCGCGCTGATCGATACCGGCTCCGAAGCGGTGGTGCTCGGCGCCGGGGACGTCGGGATCGCCGCCAGCACCCACGCCACCGCGACCGCGGGCTCCGACTCGCTCGACGCACTGCTCTCCGACGACGAGCTCGGGCAGGCGCTCGCCACCTCCACCCTGAGCGGCATCCCTGGTCGGCAGGCGCTCCTCGCACTGTCCGCGGTCCTCACCCGCGCCCTGCCGCAGGAGCCGAGCGGCTTCCTCGTCACGCTGCCGCGTGACATCGGCACCGGCGACCTCGGGCAGCTCGCGGACCAGGTGCAGGCTCTGGCCGATGCGCCGTGGTTCGAGTTCGCCACGCTCCGCAGCCAGCTCGGCCGCACCGGTGCCGGCACCACGCTCGAAGTCCCCCAGCAGGTGGCGACGCCGGACGCGGTCGACGCCACCGCCGTCGAGAGTCTGCTGGCAGGGCGCGAGGTGGTGGCGACCTACACCGAGGCCGCCGGGTCCACGATCCAGGAGATCTACACGCCGGGCCTGCTGACGCCGCTGTCGGCCTCGTTGGTGCAGGAGCCCACACTGCGCGAGGAGCTGCTCACCGCGGCGACCGACGCCACCACCGACCTCAGCTCGATGATCCGCGTGGAGGCAGGCAGCGACCTGCTGCTGATCTCCGGCGACGCGAGCCTGCCGGTCACCGTGTCGAACCAGCTGCCGGTCGAGGCGCGGGTGGTCGTGGAGCTGGTGCCCGAGGGCAGCAGGCTGCAGGCGCGCGAGGTGGCCGAGGAGGTGCTCGGGCCGGAGCAGACCAGCACGGTGCGGATCCCGATCACCGCGCTGGCGAACGGTGACGTACAGGTGGACGTGCACGTGCGTCCGAACGTCGACGGCGCCGACCTCGCCGAGCCCGCCTCTTTCGCGGTGCGGGTCCGGGCGGAGTGGGAGAACATCGGCACCGGGATCGTGGCGGGCCTGCTCGCTGTGGCGTTCATCATCGGCCTGATCCGCACGATCCGGCGCGGTGGTCGCCGCGCTGCCGCACAATGAGGTCGGCGATGAGAGAGCTCCGATGACCATGGTGCAGAAGGCGCAGCCCCCGCAGGCCGAGCGGGGGCCGCGCGCGTTGGCGACCTCCGCAGCCGTGATGGCCAGCGGCACGCTGGTCTCGCGGGTGCTCGGGCTGCTGCGGAACGCTCTCATGGTCGCAGTGGTCGGCGTGGTGGTGACCGGCCAGGGCGGCAGCATGGCCGACGCCTGGTCGGTGGCCAACAAGCTTCCCAACATCATCTCGATGCTGCTCGCCGGCGGCATCCTCAACGCGGTGCTCGTGCCCCAGGTGGTGCGAGCGATGCGCCGCAAGGACGGCGGTGAGGAGCACGTCAACCGGCTCCTGACCGTGGCGATCGCGATCCTGCTGGGCATCACGGTGCTGCTGACCGCGGCATCGACCCTGCTGATCACGCTGTACGCCGGTGCGTTCCCGCCGGAGTGGAAGGCGGTCGCGGTCGCGCTGGCGTACTGGTGCATCCCGCAGCTGTTCTTCTACGGCCTGTACACCCTCCTCGGCCAGGTGCTCAACGCGCGCAGCATCTTCGGCCCGTACATGTGGGCACCCGCGGTCAACAATGTGGTCGCCATCGCGGGTCTCGCCGCATTCCTCGTGCTGTTCGGGTCCATGGCCGACGGCGGGATCCCACCCGGGGACTGGACCGCCGACAAGATCATGCTGCTCGCCGGCACCGCCACCCTCGGGGTGGTCGCGCAGGCGTTGGTGCTGGTGATCCCGCTCTACCGGAGCGGCTTCCGGTTCCGGCCGGTCTGGGGCGTGCGCGGGCACGGCCTCGGAAAGGCGAGCAAGGTCGCCACGTGGGCCTTCGCTGCGCTGGCGGTGGGCCAGGTCGGATATCTCGCGGTGTCGAACGTCGCGGCGGCGGCGAGCGCGAACGACCACGCGGGCAACTTCACCTACGACAACGCCTTCCTCATCTTCATGCTGCCGCAGTCGCTGGTCACGGTGTCGCTGGTGACCGCGCTGTTCACACGCGTCTCGCACAACGCCGCCGCGCGTGACGGTGCCAAGGTCCGCGATGACCTCTCGTTCGGCCTGCGCACGCTCAGCATCTTCACCGTGCTCGCCACCGCGGTGATCGCGGTCCTCGCAGTGCCGTTGGTGCAGGTGGTGCTGCTGGACCGCTCGAATTTCGGCTCCTACCGCGCGGTGGCCGCCGTGCTGGTGGCGATGTCGTTCGGGCTGGTCGCGATGGGGATCTGGACGATGGTCCAGCGCGTCTTCTACGCCTACGAGGACACCCGCACGCTGTTCCGCATCCAGGTGCCGATGGCGATCATCCTCGCGGTGGTGGCGCTGCTCGGGTGGTGGCTGCTGGACCCGCAGTGGTGGGTGGTCGGCACCGGCGTGGCGACCACGCTCTCCAACACGGTCGGGGCGCTGGTCGGCTACCTCGCCACCCGCAAGTACCTGCCGAGCCTCGACGGTGCCCGGGTGCTGCGCGCCCACCTGCGCGTGGTGCTCGCGGTGATCCCGCCCGCGTTCGCCGCGTGGGGGCTGCTGCACCTGTGGGGCGTGGAGACCTCGCTCGGTGGCGCCGTGCTGCGGCTCGTGGTGCTCGGGGCGCTGCTGGTGGGCGGGTACCTGTTGCTGGTGCGGGCGCTGCACGTGGCCGAGCTCGACGCGCTGCTGCTTCGCGTGCAGGGTCCGCTCGCCCGGGTGCGGCGTCTTCTGCCGGGTCGCCGGGGCATGGGGAACTCGCCGTCTACCATGTCCGGTAGCGGGGAACAGACGGGGAGGGGTGAGCGGGACGTGAGTACGGACTCCTCGGTGACCCTCCGTTCCGGCGAGCTGCTCGTGGAACGGTTCCGCCTCGACGAGCCCCTCGAGCAGCGTGCCCAGGGCGCGGTCTGGTCCGGCACCGACACCGCTCTCGACGCCCCGGTCCGGCTGCTGCTCGTCGACGGTCCCCAGCGCGAGACCACGATCGACGCCGCTCGCCGCGCAGCCCTCATCGATGACCCCCGCCTCGTGCGGATCCTGCGGGCCGGTGTCGAAGGCGGTCAGGGTTTCGTGGTCACGCCCGCCCTCGCCGGCATCACGCTCGCCGAGCTGCTTCGCGCGGGACCGCTGGCCCCGTCGCAGGCCCGTGCGCTCGTGGGCGAGGCTGCTGCCGCACTGGAGACCGCGCGCCGGCGCGGTGTACATCACCTCGCCCTGCGTCCGTCTCTTCTCGTGCTGGCCGACGACGGCGGGGTGCGCCTTCTGGGCCTCGGCACCGAGGCCGCGGGGCTGGGTATCGAGGCGGACGACGCACAGGACGCGGCTCGACGTGACGCCGTCGGACTGGTTCACCTGCTCTACGCCGCGCTGACCGGGACCTGGCCGGGCGCGCCTGAGGTGGCCGACGGGCTGCCGCCCGCAGCCGCGCAGGGCGAGAGCGTGGCACCGGCGGGCGACGTGATCGAGAGCGTGCCGAACGATCTCGACACGCTGTGCGCCGTGACGATGGGCGAGCACGACGACGGCCCGTTCAGCCCGGGTGAGCTCGTGGCCGACCTCGCGCCGTGGGGGCCGATCGACATGGGTGCGGTGGCGGCGCCACCACCCGTGGTGCGGCCGGGTGCGGCCGTCGAGTCGCTGCCGGCTGACGTTGCCGACGAAGGACCGGCGAGTTCCGGCGAGGAGACGGGGGGCGTCCCGCCGGAGGGCGCCGACGAGACGAGCGTGACCGCGCAGGCGGCCGCCGCGCCGGTGGGTCCGCAGCGGATCTCGGTGATCGACACCTCGGGTTGGGCGCCGCACCCGCTTCCCGCGACGGCCGAGCCCACCCCGTTCGCCGACCTCATCACCGACCCCGGCTCGAGCCCCACCCACACCCGCCCGCACCACGCGGTCCCGGCGCACGGCTCGCGCACCGAGACGCACGTTGCTCTGGGGGCGGCCGGCGCCGGGGCTCCGGTGGCCGATCCCGAGGCGACCGTGGTGCGCGCGGTGCCGGGCGAGGTGGCTGCCGGCGACCCCGGCATCGAGGAACAGCACGGACCCGAGGAGGCTGATGCGGCCGGGGAGTCGCACGCCACCGGGAGTGAGCAGGAGACCAGGGCGACCGACCATCCCGTGGCGCCTCCCGCCGTCGAGCAGGCGACCGTCGCGACGCCGGTGGCGACGGCGGCAGGTGCGCAGGGACCGAGCGTGTCGATCGCGGGGCTGCCAACGCTCACGCGGGCGGCGCGCGGGTGGGACCTGCCCGGTAGCGAGCAGCCCGAGCGACTGCCGGACCTCCCGATGCGGGTCGGTGCCGACGGCGAGCCGCTGCCTGAGCACGAGGAGCCCGAGGCCACGCAGCCGCCCGAGCCCGAGCCCACCACGGCGGGGGTCGCGGGGGTCTCCGCGGGCCTGGGGGCGGCCGCGCGGACCGTGACCTCGCCGTTGCGCTCCACGAACCGGAAGATCAACGAGGTCTCGGAGAAGGTCGGCGACGGCGCGCGCGAGATCTTCGGCGGGGCCGGGCAGCGCATCGGGTCGCTCACGCAGCGCGCCGGAGCGTTCGTCGACGACGTCCGCGACGAGTTCCGACCGGTCGAGGACGACGACGAAGACGGCTCGGGCGACGGGCGCACCCGCTTCAACCCGGCACCGATCGCGCTGTGCGTCATGGTCGCGCTGGTGATCTTCGGGCTCGTGCTCGCGCTGCTGACGCTCAGGGACGCCTCGACGGCGTTCACGCCCGGACCGAACCCGGGCGAGGTGCCGCCGTCGGCGGATGCGACCACCGAGCCGGTCCCCACCGACGAACCCACCACCGAGGCGCCGGAGGAGGACCCGGAGGGACCGCCGTCGGCAGGGCGCGTGGCGATCGAGGAGGGAGTGACCTTCGACCCCACAGCGAGCGGCGGCGAGAACCAGGACAACGCCTACCTCGCGTTCGACGGCAACCCCGACACCACATGGAACTCGCTGCGCTACAACAGCCCCACCTACGGGATGAAGCCCGGGCTGGGGTTCACCGTGGTGCTCGCGGAGACCGCGATGGTCTCGAGCGTCACGCTCGACGTCAACGGCGAGGGCGGGCTCGTGGAGGTCCGCCTCGGCGACCCCGACGCCCCGCAGCAGGGTTCTGTGCTCGCGTCCGGATCGATGGGATCGAACGTCACGTACACCTTCGACGAGCCGGTCGAGGCGCAGGCGATCTCGTTGTGGTTCCCCGAGCTCCCCGTCGCCGACAGCGACGGCCGCAACCGCATCGAGCTCGCCGAGATCACGCTGGGCTGAGGTGGCGCGGTGAGCTGCGCCGCCCTCCCTGCCCGCCCCACCCTGCCCCGCCCGGCGGAGAGCGTTGCCGGGCGATTCGCAGCCGTCTGCTGGCAGCAGAACGCCCATGTCGGGCAGTGCGTGGGACTACGCGAGGTTCAGGGTGGTGAGTTGGCGGGTCAGGAGGGCGTTCCACAGGTGGTCGGCGGGGTCCGCACTGCCGACCAGGTGCCCCGCGAGCTCGAGCGTGAGCAGTCCGACGAACGCGCCGAGCTCGGCGATCACGGCCGCGGAGCCGGAGGGGTCGGACCCGGGAGCGGCGTCGTTCATCACGGACATCTGCGCGGTGAGGTCGCGGCCGCCGAATGGCTCCACCGCCCGCTTCGCACCGACCTCGAGGAACGGCCTGACCGCGGCGGCCGCTGATGGCACCGTCTCCGGCGGGGCGACGTAGCCAGGGATCGGGGTCCCGTAGATCAGCTGGAACTCGTTTGGGTTCGCGCGTGCCCAGTCACGCATGGCGTGGGCGAGGTCCCGCCAACGGTGGTCGGGGCGCTTCGCTCGCACCTCGCCGAGCGCGGCCGCGAGGTTGCCGTAGCTCTCGATGATCATCGCGGTCAGTAGCGCCTCGCGCGTGGGGAAGTAGCGGTACACCGCAGAGGAGACCATCCCCACCTCGCGCGCGACCGCGCGCATCGACAGCCCGCCACCCCCGTGCTCGGCGATCTCGCGCCGTGCGATGCGCAAGATCTCGGCGGTCGTCTTGGCACGGTTCGCCTCGCGTACTCCGGTCATGAGACGCAGTCTGACACAAACAGAGAGCACTGCTCTTGCAATTCTCGACAGCGTCGCCTACTCTCGATGACAACCGAGAGCACCGCTCTCACTTTCGTGGAGGCCCGTGATGCGTGATCCCGCTCGTCAGCTGCTCGCTCCGACCGTCGGCACCGGTGTGCTGATGGCCGTCTATCTGCTGGTTCGCCCGTACGGGGATGCCGGCTCCGAGTCCGAGACCGCGCAGGCGTTCGCCTCCACGGCGTGGCTCGTGGCGCACGTGTGCGGCGCGCTCGCGCTGGCCTCGGTGGGCCGGCTCGGGCTGCGGCTCGCCGACCTGACCGACTCGGTCGCTGCGCGCGTCGCGCGCTCGTCCGGCCTTGCCGGCGCCGTGCTCGTGCTGCCGTACTACGGCGCCGAGACGTTCGCGCTGCACGTGATCGGCCGCCGAGCGCTCACCGACCCCGCCGCACTCGCACTCGCCGAGGAGGTGCGCACCGTCCCGGTCGCTCTTGCGACATTCGGGATCGGGCTGGTCCTGCTGATGGTCGCCGGCGTGGCGATCGGGATCGCCGCGACGCGCGCGCTGGCCCTCCGCCCTGGCTGGGCCGCATGGCCGCTGGCCGCCCTGACCGCGCTGTTCCCCGTGCAGTTCTTCGTGCCACCGGCCGGCCGGATGGCGTTCGGGGTGCTGTACGCCGCCTCGGCGGCTGTTCTGGTGCTAGGTGTCCTTCGCGCGAGCAGAGGCGGCGCTCGCACCCCCAGCCACTGACAGGCCTGCCGCGATCGCGCGCTGACTCGCCTCAAGCCGGACCCGCCCGTGTGCTCTACGAGGCAACCACCGCCATCACGATGAGCGACACCATGGCACCGAGGATGAGCGCAGCGGGTAGCGTCGCCACCCAGGCGATAGCCACCCGACCGATCATCAGCCAGCGGAGCCGACGCACACCGTCGCGGCTGCCCGCCCCGACAAGCCCACCCGTCACGGCCTGCGTCATGCTCACTGGTGACCCCACGGCTGCACTGGCGAGCACGGCCACGGCGGCGGCCGACTCCGCCACCACCACGTGGACCGGTCCAGCGGCGAGGATCCCCGTGCTCATCGTGCGTGCCACGCGCGGCAGACCGAGCAGGGCTCCGACCGCGAACATGGCCCCCGCTGCTGCGAACGCCCACAGCGGGAGGCGCTCGTTCGCGCCCGTACCGGCTGCGAGCATGAACAGCACGAGCACCTTCTGGCCGTCGTTCATGCCGTACGCCAGGCACAGCGCGAGGAACCCCACCCCGTGCCAGCCGCC
Source organism: Pseudactinotalea sp. (assembly GCF_048594945.1). Taxonomy (NCBI): domain Bacteria; kingdom Bacillati; phylum Actinomycetota; class Actinomycetes; order Micrococcales; family Cellulomonadaceae; genus Pseudactinotalea; species Pseudactinotalea sp. The sequence goes on from NZ_JBMDXJ010000178.1 coordinate 8,309, forward strand.
CACAGCACGGCGGTACGAGCGCGTGCGCACCCGGCGCGTCGCTGCCGAGCCCAGGTAGGCCAGCAGTGCGCCGGCGATCGGTGCGAGCACCCCGAACCCCAGCACCCGCACGAGCGTCTCGACCTGCACTGCCGCACCGGCGCCCAGCCCGGCACCGGCCAAGCCGCCGACCACCGCGAGCGTCAGACTGGTCGGCAGCCCCGCTCGGCTGAGCCCGAGAACCACCGCGATCGCCACGCAGAAGCCGATCGTGACCACGAGTGTGGCCTCGGCAGGAACGATGCCGGCGAGCATGGTCTGCGCGACCCTCGTCCCCAGCACCAGCGGCACCGTGGTGGTCGCGACCGCGATCGCGATCAGGCTGACGGCCACCGAGCCGCCCGGCAGCCTGAGCCCCGGGGCGAGCAGTGCCCCGCCGTCGTTGATGCCGGTGACGAGGGCGAATCCGAGGGCGACCGCGAGGAGCGCGGCCTCAGTAGCCACGCTTGAGCGCGCCGTCGGACAAGCCGTCGGCCGAGGCGGCCACGTGCGAGGCGACCCAGTCGAGCCTCTTGGTGAGCTCGCGCTTCTTGAGTGCCGTCAACGTGGTCGGGTCCACCTCGCCGCTGACGAGCCGCGCGAACTCGCTCTGGTAGAGCCTGGCGACCTGCGCGGCAGACTTCTTCACCCGCAGCGCGGCCAACGGGAGGTCCCGGGGAGAAGTCCAGAGCACCTGCATCGCGTCGTCGAGCAGGTCGAGCGCTGCCACGATCCCCTCCAGCATCGGGGCGTAGCTGCCGCGATCCTCGATCCGGTACAGATCCGCCTCGCGGAGGAAGTCCCGGAGCGTGTCGAGGACGTCATCGATCGTGCGGGACAGCCGGAAGAGATCCTCGCGGTCCAGGGGAGGCGCGAGTGCCCGCGACAGCTCGACGATCACCGCCGCCCGCTCGGCGTCTCCGCGTCGCTCGATCTCCGCGATGCGGGTGCGTGCCTGCGCGGGGAGCACCTCCCGGCGTGCCATCGCGAGCGCGAGCGCCGCCCCCTCCCGTGCTGCCTGCACCTGGGCCGACAGCGGTGCGGCGAGGCGCCGGTCGCGCCGCCCTTGCCGCCGCTCCCGCCGCCCGCGGGCCTGCTGACCCGCGGCCGTGGGCTGCCCGCGCCGGGAGGTCAGCAGGCCGGTCAGCATGTCTGGGCGCAGTTGTACAACGCCGTGCGCAGGTGCAGCTGGGTACCGCCGTTGCCATCCCAGTCATCGACGTAGGCGACGGCGAAGTAGCCATCGGGCGCCATCGCGATTGCCGGCGAGGTCTGCGCGTTGGCCGTGAACACGGACAGTCGCGACTCCGGGAACGCGTTGAGGTCGTCGCCGGCGGCGGTGATACCGGCTGCCCACACCTCGGTTCCGCTCTGGTACCGCGTCAGACCGCTCGCCTGCGGGGACTCGTGCCAGGTGACCACGGCATTCCCGGCCGCGTCGACCGCAACATCGGGTTCGGCCTGCCGACCAACGCGGTCGCTCACGTACATCGACTGCGGTGTCACGGTGTAGCCACTCGGCCCGCTGACCCAACGCAGGATCTCACCGGTCGCGGTCCGGGGAGCGAACAGAGCGCTGCTGCCCTCGAAGCCACGCACGTAGATCGCCGACTGCGGGTTGCCGTCCTGGCCGGTCCTGCCGGTGTGCAGGTCCTGCCACACCACGTACCAGGTGCCGCTGTCGGCCAGCGCCACCCGCGGCTCGCGCTGCTGGCCGTCGCTGAGCGAGCCGGTGTGTACCGCGATCGTTCCGGAGAACGTCCCGGCGAGCAGCCCGCTCTTCGCGCGGATGCTGAAGCCACCGTTGCCGTCCTCGTCGTCCTCCCAGGCGACCACCACCACGCCGCTGCTGTTGAGGTCGAGGCTCGGTCGCAGGTAGGAGCCACCCGCCACCGCCTGCACAGGCACGTCGTACCCACCGGCCAGCGGTGTGGTGCGCACGCCGCCCGCCGTGAAGGCGGCGTACCTGATCGAGGTCACCCCCGCCGTCGTCGTGTCCTCCCATGCCACGGCGAACCGACCGTCGGGCATGACGCCGATCGACGGGTAGCGCTGATCGCCTGCCGAGACCGCGTTGATCGACATCACCGGGCCGATGGCGCCGGCCGGCGAGGCCGTCACGGCGCGCAGTTCGTAGCCACCGTTGCCATCGCGGTCGTCAGCCCAGACGACGACGGCGGTCCCGTCCTCGGCGACGTCGATGTCCGGCTCCCGGTAGTTCCATCCTGGGTCACCGCCGGTTCTGACAACCTGTTCCCAGTCGCGCGTGCCGTCGACGAACCGGGCGAGCCGGATCTCGTTCCCGCTGGCACCGATGCTGCCCGAGGCGAAGGCCGTGTAGGTGACGTGGCGGCCGGCGCTGTCCACGTAGGCGGCCGACGCAGGCTCGAACTGGTCACCGGTCGCGACCGCGTTGAGCACGCCATAGGTGGCGTCCGGGTACCGCTCGGGCGAGATCGTCACCGCGGCGTGCACGATCGCCTCGAAGTCCTCGACGAAGCCGTCGTACGTGGTCGGGTCGTCGATCCGCAGGAACACCTCGTCGTTCTTCTTGAGAGCACCGTTCGTCCAGTTCTGGGAGCCGGTGTACACGTACCGCACGTGCTCGCCCGAGTGCCGCGAGGTGCCCTCGACGAGGATGTACTTGGAGTGGATGCTGCCGTCCGAGCACTCGGCGTTCGCGCCCGATCCCACCCCGAACCAGCTCTGGCGGCACCCGCCCGGGTTCATCGCATACACGGGAATGCCACGGCCGGCCAGCGCCGGGAGCATGTCCTGGTGCTCGCCGCCGGCGACGATCACGGTGCACCCGGCAGCCCGCTTGTCGCCGAGTGCGTCGATCACCTCCGGGCGTGCCGCCCGCATGCCCCACATCGCCACCCGGATCACGTCGTTCGTCGCCGTGGGCGAGCAGGCGATGTCATCGATCGCGGCGGCGACCAGGTCGGTGCGCGCGGACTGCGGTGCGAACGAGTCCGCGATGGTGGCCGCCTCGGCGGCGCTGCCGGTGTCGCGCGGTGAGAACCACACTCGCAGGTCACCGGCGTCAAGGTGCCCGGTCTGGAACACCTTCGAGGTGCCCGGGATCGTCAAGAGGTCCGCCACGTAGTCGCGGAACCCCTCCGCGAGGTCGCTGTTGCCGGTGACGGTGACCTTGTTCTGCCACATCTGCTGTTGCGGACGCGTGGGGTTGTCCGAGCCGATGACCACCACGTCCTCGCGGCCGTCGTCGAGCTCGCTGAAGACCCAGAACTTGTTGTGGTTGATGCCCACGCCGCCGCCTGCGCAGGACGCGTAGCAACGGTGCACCCACGATCCGGTCGCGCCGGTGGCGGTGCCCAGCCCCGAGACCAACGAGGCGACCTCCGTGCTGACGTCGCAGGAGTTCGGGTCACCTCCGGTACACATCTCGACGATCAGCCGCACGTCCACGCCGCGGGCGTCGGCCGCGAGCATCGCGGCGGTCAGGCCTGCATCGGTGAACGTGTACAGCGAGCCGTAGACGCTCGAGCCCGGTACCGCGGCATCGAGCAGTTCCTCGAGCGCGTC
>NZ_JBMDXJ010000179.1:0-3868 GCF_048594945.1 Pseudactinotalea sp.
GGCGATCATGGGCATCCCCACCCTGGTCGCAGGCCGCTTCTACGGCATGAACAACACCACGTTCGCGCTGTTCAGCACGGCGCTGCTGATCGTGGCCACGGCGGTCGCGAACAGTCTGGTCAAGCGCGACCGACGCGTGCTCGCAGCCGCCGTGGTCGCAGGGATCGGCATCGTGGGGATCGTCATCGACGGCGCGCCGTTCCTCGGCGCCGACTTCGGCGGACCCCCCGCGATGCTGGTCGCGTTCGGGCTGCTGGCGCTGATGGCCGCCGGGATCCGGCTGAGCGTCAAGCGCGTGATACTCGTGGTCGTGGGCGCCGGGGTCATCACGATGCTGATCGCGTTCCTCGACTGGCTACGCCCACCGGGCTCGCGCACGCACCTGGGCCGGTTCTTCGCCGATGTGCTCAGCGGTGACATGTGGACCGTGATCGGTCGCAAGCTCGATCAGAACCTCACGATCCTCTTCAACAACCGGCCGCTGACGATCCTCGCGATCTGCGGAGTGCTGCTCGTGGTGCTGGTGCTGATCCGGCCCGTCAAGGAGACGATCACCTCGCCTGGCGGTGGCGAGTACGCCTGGCTCTCAGGCGGTGCCCCTATCTCGGCCATGGCCAAGCAGGCGCCGATGCTCGGTCCCGGCCTGGTCGCTCTGGCGATCAACGCCGGCATCGGGTTCGCCGTCAACGATTCCGGGATCGCGATCCCGGCGATCGGGGTTGCGCTCGCGGTGCCGCTCCTGCTCGCCTCGTGCGCCACCTGGATGCTCGCCCAGGACGAGACGAGCACGTCCGATCACGACGGCGCAGCTCACGCCCCGCGGTAGGACTCACCTTCGTCGTCGAGCGCCTCGGGATCCGTGCCGTCGAGCTCGTCGCCCTCGTCGTCGTCGACCGCCTGGAGGTTCGGGTAGCGGCGCAGCCGGCGGGCCGCGACCGCGGCCATCACGTCGCGAAGCTGAGCAGCGCGGTGCAGCTGGCCCGCGAGGTCGTTGCCGGAGGGGCGGTGCCGCAGGTCGCACGGCACCTCGACCACGGCGTATCCGCGGAGCAGCACGTCGATCGTCATCGCGGTCTCCACGCCCCATCCGCGTGCGAGCGGCAGCGCCGCCTCGAACGCGGAGCGGGTGATGCATCGCTGCCCGGACAGTGGTTGCGCGGGAGCCCAGCCGGTGAATCGCTGGATCGAGCGGCGCGAGAAGCCGGTCACGATGCCGCGTCCGCCCGCCCCGGCCTGCTTGGGCAGCACCGCGATCGACATGTCAGCCCGCCCCGCCCACACCGGGGGCACCAACGGGGCGGCGTTGACCGCCGTGGCACCGAGGTCGGCGTCGAGGAACAGCAGCATCCGCGGCAGGCCATCCTCCTCGTCGCGCATCGCGACCACCGAGGCACCGGTCTCCATCGCCGAGGCCTTGCCGCGGTTGGTCGCGTGCCGCACCACCACGGCACCCGCGGAGCGCGCCTGGGCGCCGGTATCGTCCTCGCTGCCGTCATCGACGACCAGCACAAGGTCCACGTGGGGGATGGCACGAGCCGCGCGCACCGTGTCGGCGATCCGCTCGGACTCGTCCTTCGCCGGGATCACAGCGGCGACGCGTTGGTCGACCTGCGGGATGCCCGCCGCGGCCGCGTCCGGGCGACGCCGGCGGATCACCGTCAGCGGTCGGGATGCTGTCTCTTCGGCGTCTGCCCCCTCCACACGGCAAGCCTAGTGGCATGGCTCCGCAGTCCCTGGACGCTCGGCGCCCGCGGCTCCACGTCGCGAGGTCGCACGTACGGCGCCCTCGCGGATCAGCGCAGGCTGACCTGCCGCGAGACCAGGCCGGCGCGGGCGCGGCGCTGCTCGGGCGTGAGTGGATCGGTCGAGGCGAGCGCGGCCTCCAGCGTGGGCGCGAATGCGGCGACCGGCTTCTCGATGTCGGCCGCCTCGGCGCCGGGCGTGAGTTCCCAGACCGGAACCAGGATCCCGCAAGACCGGAACGCGCCTACGAAGCGGGAGCCGTCGTCGAACGCCGACGCACGGTCGGCGTGCAGGCGGGCCAGCGCGTCGAACAGTCGCTCAGGCTCCTCCGGGCGTGCCCAGCGGAGGAACTCCCGCTCGCCCATCCGGCACCAGTACCCGGCGTCGACGGCGTCGATCTTGACGGTCGGCACGATCCCGCCGGCCGCCTCCTCGAGTGCGGCAGCGGCCTCGTCAGGGGCGCTGCCATCCTCGGGCACCGTGTAGGAGAACGTGTCGTGCACCGTGACCTCGAAGGGGACGTCGAGGTCGAGCACGTCCTGCAGCCGCGGTCCGGACTCGGGCAGATCGATGTGCTCCAGCGCCGTGCCGGGCTCGGCATCGAGCACCTGCAGCAGCGCAGCGGCCACGTCGCGCGAGGGGTCCTCCGACGAGCTGGCCGTCTGCAGCGCTACCAGCACCACGCCGTCGGACCGCTTCATCGCCGGCCACAACCGCGGAAGGAGCGTGACGACCAGGATGTCGACAGACCCGTGCTCCGCCGTCGTCCGGGCGGTCGCACTGGCAGCGGGGACGACCTCACGGAGGGCGACCCAGTCGGCCTCACCGGGCAGCCCCTCAAAGGGACGCAACGGTGCGGCGGCACCGCCGTCGGCGAGTGCCTGCTGCGCGGCCCTGCGGGCAGCCCGTCGCTCCGCGACCTTCGGGTCCGTGGTCTTCTTGCGCTTGGCCATGTCGGCGACCCTATTGCAGCGGGAGGCGAGGGATAGCCACGGCCCGGCAACGGTGCCAGGATCGGGTCATGCACGAGCGCGCGGGACAGCCGGCCAGGCCCGAGGACCTCATCGACGTCGACGAGGTGGTGAGCGCCTACTACGACCGGCACCCGGATGCCGACAACCCGGACGAGCAGGTCGTCTTCGGTACGTCCGGTCACCGCGGCAGCTCCCTGGACACGGCGTTCAACGAGGACCACATCGTGGCGATCACGGCCGCGATCGTCGAGTATCGGCAGGCTCAGGGCACGGACGGACCGTTGTACATCGGCCGCGACACGCACGCGCTGTCGGCACCGGCCACGACCACCGCGCTCGAGGTGCTCGCGGCGGCGGGCGTGGACGTGCGCGTCGACGCGCGGGACGGCTACACCCCCACGCCTGCGGTGTCGCACTCGATCCTGCGGCACAACGGCGCCGGCAGCTCCGAGGGGGTGCGCATCCAGGGGCCGGGACTGGCCGACCGGATCGTGGTCACGCCGTCGCACAACCCGCCCCGTGACGGCGGCTTCAAGTACAACCCGCCCCACGGCGGGCCTGCCGACTCCGACGCGACCGGCTGGATCGCGAACCGGGCGAACGAGCTGCTGCGCTCCGGCGTCGGGAGCATCCCGCGAACGAGTGACCCGCTCCAGGCCGAGAGCGTGCACAAGCACGATTACCTCCTCACCTACGTGGACGACCTCGATGCCGTGCTCGACCTCGACGCCATCCGCGCCGCAGGCGTGCGCATCGGCGCCGACCCGCTCGGCGGCGCGTCCGTGGCGTACTGGGGCGAGATCGGCGAGCGCTACGGGCTCGACCTCACGGTCGTCAACCCTGAGGTCGACCCGCGCTGGTCCTTCATGACGCTCGACGGCGACGGCAAGATCCGCATGGACTGCTCCAGCCCGAACGCGATGGCGTCACTACGGAGGCTGATGGAGGGGGACGCTCCGTACGACATCGCCACGGGGAACGACGCCGACGCCGACCGGCACGGCATCGTCACCCCCGACGGCGGGCTGATGAACCCCAACCACTACCTCGCCGTGGCGATCGAGTACCTGTTCACGCACCGCCCCGACTGGCCCGGGAGCGCCGGTGTGGGCAAGACGCTCGTCAGCTCCTCGCTCATCGACCGGGTGGTC
>NZ_JBMDXJ010000018.1:0-17412 GCF_048594945.1 Pseudactinotalea sp.
GACGCCAGGCCGTGAGCCCGTAGGAGACCACGTCCATGAGCATGACGTCGATCAGCCCGGCCTCGGCGAGCTCGAGCAGCTGCGCCTCGTCCGGCTCGAACTCGCCGTCGGCGATCAGGGTGCTGCTGCCGGAGGACACCAGGTAGTCGCGCAGCACGCGCAAGCCCACCGCATCCTCCTGGAACGGTTCCTCGACCCAGAACAGGTCACAGTCAGCGACCTGCTGCAGGAACCGCACGGTCTGTTCCGGCGAGAAGCCGTTGTTCGCGTCCACGAGGATCCGCGCCTCCGGGTAGGCCTCGCGGACAGCGTGCGTCACCTCGATATCCCTGGCGAAGCCCGCTTCCGCCTCCATCCACCTGTTCCCGCGGCCGATCTTCAGCTTGAAGGCCCGGTAGCCCGCCGCCCAGTCGGCGGCGCAGTTCGCCAGCACGGCCTCGATGCCGCGCGGGGCATCCTCGGGATCGAGGTCGTCGAAGTAGATCGCACCTGAGTAGCAAGTGACCGACCGATCGCCGCTGCCTCCGAGCAGCTGGGCCACCGGGACGCCCTCGATCGTGGCCGCGAGGTCGTGCAGGGCGAAGTCCAGCGGCAGCGCCTCCGCAGCGGTGACACCGGTCGCAGGATCGAACACGTCGAGCAGCGGACGACCGATCACGGCCTCAGCGCCGGCGAGCGGCCCCTCGACCACGCCCCAGCCGTTGGCCCCCTGGTCGGTCACCACCCGCACGGCCGTGGTCTCGAACCCGGACCCGTGGCTGCCGAGCCGTGCGTTCCTTCCGACGACTCGCGGGTAGCGGGTGCGGACGGTGAGCGGCTCCACCTGGTGAATGCGGTGGTCGTCGAGCGATGACAAGCGATGCTCCGTTTCGTGAGGGTGATCAGGTCGATCCGAGGTCGCGGCTGAGAGCCGCCACGGTGTCGAGGACGGCGGTGACGATGCCCTCCTCCTTCTTCAGGATGCGGTCCACGGGACCGCCCACGCTGATCGAGGCGATGGGCGTCCCGCGGTGGTCGCGCACGGCTGCGGCGAGGCACCGAACCTCAGGTTCCAGCTCGCCGTCATCGATCGCGTAGCCACGCTCCGCCGTGGCATCGAGCTCGCGGCGCAGTGCGGGGAGACTGGTGATCGTCGACGGCGTGACAGGCTGCAGGTCGAGGTCGGCGATCGCCGCCTCGCGCTCGTCAGCCGGCAGCGCCGCGAGGTAGGCCTTGCCCAGTGCGGTCCCGTGCGCCGGACGGCGACTGCCGGGCTTCGCGGTCATCGTCACCGCATTCGGGCCGACCTCCTGCAGCACATACACGACCTCGCCATGGTCGAACGTGGCGAGGAACGCCGTCTCACGCACCTGCGAGACGAGCGAGGCGAGACGACCGGCCGCCAGCTCGAACAGGTCGACGCCGCCCAGGGCCTGCAGACCCAGACGGACAGCCGACCCACCCAGACGTACCCCACCGCCGTCGGAGGATTCCGACAGGAAGCCCCGATCCCGCAGCTGGGTGACCAGCCGGTAGGCGGCGCTCCGCGAGATGCCGAGCTCCCCGGCGATCTCGGCGACGCCGACCCGCCCCTGATCGGCGACGAACTCCAGAATGGTCAAACCGCGGGCAAGGGTTCCGGAGGTGGACTCGTCGGCAGCGGCGATGCGTGGGCTCATGTCCGACATCCTGTCGGATCCGACGGCGGCGAGCTCCGTCATCCCTTCAGGCCCGACCGCGAGACACCCGCGATGATGTACCGCTGCGACAGCGCGTAGATGATCAGCACCGGCACACTCGCCAGGACGGCGCCGGCCATCACGGCCGGGAAGTCGGTCCCGTAGGCGCTGCGGAGCGTGGCGAGACCGGCTGGGAGCGTCAGGTTCTCGGGGTTGAACAGCACGTACAGAGGCCAGAGGAAGTCGTTCCAACTCGTGAGGAACGAGAGCACCGCCAGTGTCGAGAGCGGAGCGAGCGAGAGCGGCACCACCACCCGGCGGAAGATCTGCCAGCGGTTCGCGCCGTCGAGAAATGCCGCCTCCTCCAGCTCCCGCGGCAGCGAGAGGAAGAACTGGCGAAGGAAGAAGACGCCGAACGCCGAAGCCGCGCCGGGGACGATCAGTGCCCACATGCTGTCGAGCCAGTCGAGGGCGTCGACGATCAGGTAGTTCGGCATGAGGAACACGAAGCCCGGCACGAACAGCGTGCTGACGATCAGCCCGAATGCGACGTTCTTGCCGCGGAACTGCATGCGGGCGAGCGCGTACGCGGCCAGCGCGGCGGTGAGGAGGACCAGCACCGTGTGGCCGATGCCCGCGATCAACGAGTTCGCCAGCCAGCGCAGCACGGGAACCTGCGGGTCGGTCAGCAGCGTCTCGTAACCGGCGGTCGACCATGTGGGCGGGATCCACTGGGGTGGCAGCGCGGTGGCATCACCGGCAGTCTTGAAGGAGGTGGAGATCATCCACAGGATCGGCGCGAAGAACGCGACGGACAGCAGCAGGAGCACGGCGTAGAACGGCACCTGTGCCCAGATTCGGCGCCTGCCGGGCGTGCGTGTCGAGACGGTCATGTCAGTCCCTCTCCTGAGCGCGGAACAGCAGGAAGTTGAGCGTGCTGACACCGATCAGCAGCAGCGCGAGGATGTAGCTCATCGCCGAGGCCTTGCCGATCCGGAACTGCTCGAACCCGGTCTGGGCGATGTACATGATCGCCGTGCGCGTCTCGTTGCTCGGCGCTCCGCCGGTGAGCATGTACGCCTGGCCGAACATGTTCGCCGAGGCGAGAATCGTGATCGTGATGACGAAGAGCAGCACGGGGCGCAGGCCGGGCAGCGTGACGTGCCAGAACTCGTGCCGCTTCCTGGCGCCGTCCACGCGCGCCGCTTCGTAGAGCGTCGTGTCGATGCCCTGCAGGCCGGCGAGGTACACCACCGCGTTGAAGCCGAGCGTCCACCACACCGTGACGCCCACGAGCGTGACCCACACCCACGGCGTGGCGGTCAACCACGGGATCGCCTCGGTGACGCCGAGGCGGGACAACTCGTAGTTGATCAGGCCCGCGTTGGCGTTGAGCAGGTACTGCCACAGCACGCCGATCACGCTGACGCCCAGCACGTACGGCGCGAAGTAGACCGCACGGAAGAAGGTCCGCCCGGGAAAGGTGCGGTTCAGCATCAGCGCCAGACCGAGCGGGATCACCACGAGGAACGGCACCGAGAACACCACGAACAGTCCGGTCGCCCGCATCGACTCCCAGAACTGCACGGCGATGAGCGCCGTCGGGTCGAACAGCTCGGCGTAGTTGCCGAGGCCGACCCACGGGCGCGACGGCAGGAAGAAGTCCCAGTTGTGCAGGCTGATCCAGATGCCGTAGGCGGCCGGAGCCAGCACGAAGACGCCGAAGATGAGCATGAACGGCGCGAGGAACAGGTACGGCGCGTACCGGCTCCCGTGCCGCGCAGAGCGCGACCGTGGCGCGGTGGCCGGTCGCTGCTCGGTTCGTTGGGGCGGTGGACTGGTGACGGCGGTCATGCGCGTGCCTCCGAGTACTTCTGCCGGTTCTCCTCGAGCAGGTAGGCGGCCTGGGCGGCAGCGTCGTCGAGGGCGTCCTGAGGGCTGGCGTGCCCCAGCAGCACGTCGCTGATCGCGGGGTAGAGGATGGTGGACTGGACCTCGAAGATGCCGGGCACCAGCGGGTAGAACCGCACATCTGGAAGGGCGTCGGCGACCGAGGACTGTGCCAGCAGGTCAGCGAACTCGGGGCTCTCGACGACGTCCTGGCGGGCCGGCACCGGCCCCGCACCCGCCCAGCCGAGAGAGTTGGCACTGATCCAGGACAGGAACGTGTAGGTCGCGGCCAGCCGGTCCGCGTCGAACGTGCGCTGACGCATGATCACGAACTGGTGGGATCCGGAGAAGGACGCCGCTCGATCGCCGATCCGCGGCAACGGCACCACGCCCCAATCGAGATCCTCGACCGAGTTGAGGTCGTTGATCAGCGCGCCGGGTCCGCCCCAGAGGAACGCGTTGAGGTTGTTCTTGAACGCCACGTTCGCGTCACCGCCGCTGACGTTGCGCTTGCTGTGGCCGGCGTTGATGCGGTCGAGCTGCCAGGTGAGCGCCTCGACGCCTTCGGGGCCGTTGAAGAGCGCTCGGCTGCCGGCCTCGTCGTAGAGCTCGCCGCCGAACTGCCACTGCAGGCTGTCGAACCCGCGGCCGACACCCTGCGGGTCCACGGCGGGGAGCCAGTGCCCGGCGATGCCCTGATCGGCCAGTGTGTCGAGCGCGGCCTCGTAACTCGTGCGGTCGCGTGGCGGCGACTCGGGGTCGAGGCCCGCGTCCGCGAGGACCCGCTTGTTGTAGAACAGGCTGTCTGGCCAGACGTCGAGCGGGATCGAGAACCGCTGATCCCCGACGATCCCCGAACGCCACACCGTGTCGGCGAACTGGTCCTGGGTGAGGCCGATCCGGTCGGCTACCTCGTCGAGCGGCACGATCACGCCGCGGGCGGCGTTGGTGGCCACGTGGAAGTTCTGCATCAGGCCGATGTCGGGGGCCAGTCCGCTCACGACCGCCGCCGGGAACTTCTGGTAGAAGGACGGCCACGGCATCGCGAACATCTGCACCGTGATGTTGGGGTGCGCCTGGCTGAACTCGAGCAACAGCTCACGCATGATCGCGCCGTCGCCGCCGGTGAGACCGTTCCAGAACTTCAGTGTCAGCGGCGGGCCGTCGTAGGCATCCTGCACCTCCGGCAGGTCCACCGCTGACAGGTCGGGGGCGCTGCACGCCCCGAGCGCCACGGCACCGAGCGCAGCCGCGCCCAGCCCGAGGAACCCACGCCGCGTCGGCGGCGGTTGAAGCTGTGTCATGTGACGACTCCCGTGTCGCAGCTCGTCCTGTCCCGTTGATCGGGACGCAACCCCGATTAATGAGACAGTACACGAGTCGCCGCCGCCGCGCACCCCTCGGTGGCACGTCATCTCCCCCACCTCCCGCGCCACCCGCCACCGCCCGCCGCGCGGGTCGCCCGGTCCCCGGGTCGACCCCGCGGGTCGCCCGATCGCTCGGCCCTCGGACCCTCGGGACAGCGTTTCCGTGCGATTCGCAGTCACCGATCGACTGCGAATCGCCCATGTCGGGCGCACGGGAACTGCGGGGGCGTGGGGCGTGGGGCGAGTTGTCCACAGGTACGGCCTGATGCACCGTTGTCCACAGCACCCCACCGCGCTCCCGGCGGGGCCGCGTGACACTGCGTCACAGTGCGGTCCATGGTGCACCCACACGACGCCCGCCAGCTGCGCGCGCTGCTGCAGCAACAGGATGGCGTCGTCGCCCGACGTCAGCTACTCGACCTCGGCCTCCAGGACCACGACATCCGGCGGCTGGTGCGGCGGCGCGAGCTCGCGGTGGCGCATCCCGGCGTGTACGTCCACCACACGGGACCACTGACCTACCGGCAGCGGCAGTGGGTCGCGATCCTCACGGCGTGGCCGGCGGCACTGACCGGGGCCGCCGCACTGCCGGAACTACGCGCGGCAACGATCGACCTGGTGATCACGCACGGACGAACGCTTCGGCTGCCGCCGGGCGTGCGGGCGCGTCGGCTGGTCGACACCGACGACGTCCAGTGGCACCGGTCTCCGCCGCGCGTGACTGACGAGCACGCGATCGTCGACGTCATGTCCGACTACATCGCGGCCGGTGATGTTCCGAGCGCCTACCATGCCCTCACGCGCGTGGCGCACGGGCGGCGGACCACCGCGCAGCACATCCTCGCCTCACTAGACAAGCGGACCCGGGTCCGTGGACGCGCCCTCATCCGGCAGCTGCTGCTCGACCTGCGCGACGGCGCCCACTCGGTTCTGGAGCGCCAGTACCTCCATGCGGTCGAGCGGGCACACGGCCTCCCGCGCGCGAGTCGCCAGGCCGTGTCCCGGGCCACTGGTCGCCGCACCGACTCCGACATCCGCTACGACCAGTTCAACCTCATCGTGGAGCTCGATGGCGCCGCGTTCCATCAGGGAGCGCGCCGTGACGACGACGCTGACCGCGACCTGGCGCACGTCGCGAGCAGCGAGACCGCCACCGTCCGCGTCACCCACGGACTCGTCTTCACCTACACGTGCCGCACGGCCGCCCGGATCGCTGCGATCCTGCAGCGGCGTGGATGGCGCGGCACCCCACGGCGCTGCCGTCACTGCCCACCCGCCACCCAACACGGGTGATTCGCTGCCACAGCGTGACCGCGAACCGACCGGAAACGCCTTCCGCGGGGACGGGCCCGGGAGCGGGCGAACCCGCGCGTCAGCGCGCCGCGAGCCAGCGGACGAGCGCGCGGGCGGTGAAGCCCGTGGGGCCCTTGGTGATCTCGTGGCGATCGCTGTCGGAGCGGCCGGGGCCGGCGATATCGAGGTGGGCCCATGGGACATCGCCGGCGAACCGCTGCAGGAACAGAGCCGCGGTGATCGACCCGCCGCCCACGTGAGCGTCGGTGGCGATGTGGCTGACGTCCGCGATCGGAGACTCGAGCGCGGCTCGGTACTCCTCCACCAGCGGCATGGGCCACAGCGGCTCCCCGGCTGCATCGCCGGCCGCCACCAGCCCGTCGCGAAGCTCCGGCGTGGTCGCGTACAGCGCGGCGTGGAGCTTGCCGAGGCCGAGCGCGGCGGCACCGGTCAGTGTGGCCACGTCCACCAGCACCGAGGGCGAGAACTGCTCCCGACCCCATGCCATCGCATCGGCGAGGACCATGCGCCCCTCGGCGTCGGTGTTGCCGATCTCGACCGTGGAGCCGTCGTACATCCGCACCACGTCGCCGGGGCGGTAAGCCGACCCGCTGAACGCGTTCTCCGCGAGCGGCAGCACCGCGACCATCGGCTGCTCCAGACGCAGCTCGGCGGCCGCCAGCACGACCGAGAGCACCACCGCAGCGCCCGACATGTCCGTCTTCATCGGCACCATCGCCTCGCGGGGCTTGATGCTGATGCCGCCGGTGTCGTAGGTGATGCCCTTGCCGACCAGCAGCACGGGCGCCGCGGTCGCGCCCACGGGCCGGTACTCCACCACCACGAGCCGGGGCGGCGTCGCCGACCCACGCCCCACGGCCGCGAGCCCACCCATGCCGGTGCGCTCGATCCAGGCCTCGTCGCGCACGGTCACGCGCAGCCCGGCGCGCGAGCCGCCCGACTCCTTCGCGAGCACCTGCGCCTGCTCCGCGAGCCACGCCGGGTTCTTGATGTTCGACGGCGTCGCGGCCAGCAGGCGGGCTCGGCACGTCGCTCGGGCACTCACCTCCGCGGTCTCGACCGCCTCGGCAGCAACCGAACCGACGAGCACCACCTCACCGACCGCGTCCTTCGGCGCGTCTCCGACGCCCCGGAACGGCGGGCGGTAGGAGGCGAGCAGCAACCCCTCGAGCAGTGGCTCCGCACCTTCGGCGTAGTCACCGAGATCGATCACCAGCCGCTCGCGCCCGGCGGCAGCACGTGCCAGTGCCGCACCGGTGCGTCGCAGCGCGGTGGAGCCGCCGTCGCCTGCCCCGGCGAGCAGCACCCGCGTGGGCAGACCTGCCCACGGTGCTTCGCCGTCGAGCAAGGAGGGCAACGACAGCCGGGTGATCTCCGCGGCCGAACCCGCGGCGCCCTCGTGCGCCGCGAAGGCGGCGAGGTCGACACCCAGCAGGGCGTCCAGACCCGTGGGGACGGCCAGCCCGTCCTCACCGGAGGAGACCAGCAGGGCGACGGCGTCAGCGCCGTCGAGGATGTCCCGGGACACCGGCCCCCGGGCGTGGCTGAGCCGCGGAGCGGGCTCCGCGACCATCAGTTGCCGACGGCGCTGAGAGCCTCGCTGAGCTCGGAGGCCTCGGTGGCGTTGAGCTCGACGACGAGCCGGCCACCGCCCTCGAGCGGTTCGCGCATGATGATGCCCCGACCCTCCTTGGTGACCTCGAGCGGTCCGTCACCGGTCCTGGGCTTCATGGCGGCCATGGGCGGTCTCCCCTGTTGTTCTCGGGTGGTTCTCGCCGATTCGGTCGACTGACCGCCCGGCAGCAGGCTCGGACCATTCTATGCCAGGTCGGACCCCGATCGGGTCGGCCGGCTCGATCGGTCGCGCGTACGGGGGCTCGAACGAGAGGTCGATGCGACCGCGGGAGGCCGCCACAGCCACGATCAGCACCACCGCAGCGAGGCACGCGAACGCCCAGGTCACCCAGCTCATCAGGGCCGCTCAGGTGCCGTTGTGCGCGGCGGCAGCCGCCTCGACCTCGGCGCGCGCCGCCTCCTCCGAGGCGTGCAGGTCTCGCACTCCCTCGACCACGAGCCGCACGGCCTCGTCGGGGTCGTCGGTCAGCTTGATCAGGTCCAGGTCGGGCGGCGAGATCGCCCCTCGCGCGAGCACGGAGTCCCGCAGCCAGTCGAGCAGGCCGCTCCAGTAGTCGACTCCCACCAGCACCACGGGGAACCGGCGCACCTTGCTGGTCTGCACGAGCGTGAGCGCCTCGAACAGCTCGTCGAACGTACCGAACCCGCCCGGCAGCACCACGAATCCGTTGGCGTACTTGACGAACATCGTCTTGCGAGCGAAGAAGTAGCGGAAGTTCACGCCGAGGTCCACGTACTGGTTCATGCCCTGCTCGAAGGGCAGCTCGATGCCGAGCCCGACCGACGTGCCACCTGCCTCGTGCGCGCCCTTGTTGGCGGCCTCCATCACCCCCGGGCCGCCGCCGGTGATGACGGCGAAGCCTGCCGTGACCAGACCGGCCGCCACCCGTTCACCGAGCGCGTACTCGGCCTCACCCTCCTTGAACCGCGCCGAGCCGAACACGCTGATCGCCGGTCCGAGCTCCGCGAGCGCGCCGAAGCCTTCGACGAACTCCGCCTGGATCCGCATCACGCGCCAGGGGTCGCTGTGCACCCACTCGGCGTTGTCCGAGTCGCTGAGCAGCCGCTCGTCGGTGGTGGTGTCGGGGATCTGGGCGCCGCGCAGTTGCACGGGACCCTTGCGGTGCTCGCGGGAGGGTTGACTCATCAGGTGCTCTCCTCGGTGGTGGGGCTCAGCCAGGCGCCGAGCGCCGCGGCTGCGGCCGTGATCTGGTCGGTGGGAACGCGTTCGTCGTCGGCGTGGGCGAGGTTGGGGTCGCCGGGTCCGAAGTTGACGGCGGGGATTCCCAGGGCGCTGAAACGCGCCACGTCGGTCCATCCGTACTTGGGTCGCGGTGCACCGCCGGTCACGGCGCTGACCGCGGCTACGAAGTCCTGCGCGACCGGGTGCTCGAGGCCGGGTCGGGCTGCGGGCGCGGCGTCCGTGAGCGTGACCTCGTACCCGGGCAGCACCTCTCGCACGTGCGCGAATGCCTGATCCGGCGTCTTGTCCGGCGCGAACCGGTAGTTGACGGTCACAGTGCACTCGGGCGGGATCATGTTGCCGGCCACGCCCCCGGTGATGCCGACGGCGTTGAGCCCCTCGCGGTAGACCAGACCCTCGACCTCGATCTCCGCCGGCTCGTACGCTGCGAGCCGGGCAAGCACGTCGGCGGCGTCGTGGATCGCGTTCTGTCCCATCCAGGCGCGCGCCGAGTGCGCAGTCCGCCCGGTCAACCGCACCTCGGCCCGGAGCGTCCCGTTGCAGCCGCCCTCGATGTTGCCGTTGCTCGGTTCGCCGAGCACCGCGAAGTCCGCCTCGAGCCAGTCGGGGTGATGGCGAGCCACCCTGCCCAGGCCGTTGCGGTCGCCGTCGACCTCTTCGTTGTCGTAGAAGACCCAGGTGACGTCCTTGGCCGGCTCGGTGAGCCGGGCGGCCAGATGGAGGGCGACGGCGACGCCCCCTTTCATGTCGACGGTCCCCCGCCCCCAGAGCTCACCTGACTCATTCCGACGGCGGGTGGGCAGGTTGTCGCGGATCGGCACCGTGTCGAGGTGGCCGGCGACGACGACGCGGGCGTCGCGGCCGAGGCGCGTGCGGGCGATCACGGCATCACCGTCGCGGAGCACCTCGAGGTGCGCGAAGCCGCTGAGCGCCGCCTCCACCGCGTCCGCGAGCACTGCCTCGTCACCGGAGACGCTCGGGATGTCGCACACCGCCTGGGTCAGCGTGACCACATCGGTGCTCGCGAGATCGGGAAGGCTGGGCGTCGAGCTCACATGGCGACACTACCGGCGGGAAGGAGCACCGCCGTCGCGCAGTCAGCCGCGCTTGTCGTGGAGCACGCGCGCGGCCTCGGCGATCGAGCCGGACAGGGACGGGTACACGGTGAACGCGTTGGCGACCTGGTCGACCGTGAGCCGGTTCGCGATCGCGAGGGTGATGGGGTGGATCAGCTCGCTGGCGCGCGGCGCGACCACCACGCCGCCCATCACAAGCCCACTCGCGCGGTGACTGAACAGCTTGACGAAGCCCTCGCTGATGCCGAGCATCTTCGCGCGCGGGTTGCGCGCCAGCGGCAGCATCGTGACGGCGCCGCGCACCTTGCCCGTGGTGATGTCGCTCTCGGGGATGCCCACGGTGGCGATCTCGGGCGCGGTGAAGATGTTCGCCGAGACCTGCGCGAGGTCGAGCGGTGAGACGGCGTCGCCGAGCGAGTGCCACATCGCGATCCGCCCCTGCATCGCCGCCACGGAGGCGAGCGCGAGCACACCGGTGCAGTCGCCGGCCGCGTAGACGCCGCGGGCCGTGGTCCGCGAGACCCGGTCGACGGCGATGTGCCCCGACCCCGTGAGGCGCACCCCTGCGCCGTCGAGCTCCAGATTCTCGGTGTTGGGAACCCCGCCCACGGCGAGCAGGCAGTGCGAGCCCTCCACCACGCGGCCGTCGGCGAGCTCGACGAGGACGCGATCGCCGTCGCGGGACACCCCTGCGGCGCGGGACCGCGAGAGGACCTCCATGCCCCGGCGCCGGAACACGCCCTCGATCAGCTCGGCGGCGTCGGCGTCCTCGTTCGGGAGCACGCGATCGCGGGAGGAGACCAGCGTGACCTGGGCGCCGAGGGCACGGTAGGCGCCGGCGAACTCGGCTCCGGTCACCCCCGACCCGACCACCACGAGGTGCTCGGGGACCTCGGTGAGTTCGTAGAGCTGGGTCCAGGTGAGGATGCGCTCGCCATCGGGCTCCGCGCCCTCAAGCACCCGCGGGCGGGCGCCGGTGGCGATGAGGATGATGTCGGCAGTCAGGCGCTGGTCGCCGTGCTTGGTGGTGGCGACCACGCATGCCGGCCCGTCGAGGCGGCCGGTCCCGTCGACGATCGCGACGCCCTCACGCTCGAGTCGGGTCCGGATGTCGCGTGATTGGGCGGCCGCGAGCTCGAGGACGCGCTGGTCGACCTTGTGGAAGTCGACCTCCACACCGCCGTCGTCGTCCCCCGAGGGGAGGATTCCCAGGCTCGGCGCGCTCTCCGTGGTCGTCATGAACTCGGCTGTGGCGATCAGCGTCTTCGACGGGACCACGTCGGTGAGCACGGCCGAGCCGCCGAGACCCTTGTCTTCGACGATCGTCACATCGGCGCCGAGCTGGCGCGCGACGAGGGCAGCCTCGTACCCGCCGGGGCCGCCTCCGACGATCACCACGCGCGACCCCTCGCGCGTGCTGGAGGGGCCGGCCGTCGTGGGACCGGGGGTGTCCGGATCTGGCTGAGAAGGTGCTGCCGCGGTTGTCACGTTTCCCCATTGTGCCGGTAGTAGGTTCCGTGCATGACCTCCTCTGCTGTCCCGGATATCGACGACCCCGCGAGCGATCCGGCGGAGGTGGCCGCCGTCGCGGCTGACCGGGTGCGTGAGCTGACCGGGGTGGCGAGCTTCGACGTCGCCCTCGTGCTGGGTTCGGGCTGGGGCGGCGCAGCGGCTCACCTCGGTGAGCAGATCGGTGAGGTGCCTGCCGACGGCGTCCCGGGGCTCTCCGCGTCGGGCGTGCCTGGTCATTCGGGCACGTTGCGCGCGATTCGCTACGCCGATGCCGCCGGCGAGGCGCGGCACGCGCTCGTGCTCGGCGCTCGCACCCACTACTACGAGGGCAAGGGCGTGCGGCGGGTGGCGCACGGGGTGCGCGTGGCCGCGACCGCCGGTGCCTCGGTGGTGGTGCTGACGAACGGGTGCGGCGGGCTGCGGCCCGAGTGGCTGCCGGGCACTCCGGTTCTCATCAACGATCACATCAACCTGACCGCGGACTCCCCGATCGAGGGCGCGACGTTCGTGGATCTCACGGATCTGTACTCGAGCCGGCTGCGCGCAGTGGCACGCGAGGTGGACGCCTCACTCGACGAGGGCGTGTACGTGCAGTTCCGGGGCCCCCACTACGAGACGCCGGCCGAGGTGCAGATGGCCAAGCGTATCGGTGGCGACCTGGTGGGCATGTCGACCGCGCTCGAGGCGATCGCCGCGCGGCAGGCCGGTCTGGAGGTGCTCGGCCTCTCGCTGGTGACCAACCTGGCCGCAGGTATCTCGGACGCGCCGCTCTCACACGCCGAGGTGATCGGGGCCGGACAGGCAGCCGGCCCTCGCATCGGTGCTCTGCTCGCCGAGATCGTGCGGCGGATCGGCTGATGTCCGCGCTCACGCAGGAAGCCCGGGCGTGGGCGGCCGACGACCCGGACGAGGTCACGACGGCCGAGCTGCTGGCGGCCGTGGAGCGTGTCGAGGCCGGCGACGACGAGGCCGCGGCCGATCTGGCCGACCGGTTCTCCGGGATGCTGCAGTTCGGGACCGCGGGGCTGCGCGGTGCGATCGGAGCCGGGCCGATGCGGATGAACCGCGCCGTGGTGATCCGCGCGGCAGCTGGGCTGTCGACCTTCCTGCACGAGCGGCTCGGGGAGGCGCCGCTGGTGGTGATCGGCTTCGACGCCCGGCACGGCAGCACCCAGTTCGCGCAGGACACTGCCGATGTGGTGGCCGCAGCGGGTGGCCGCGCGTTGCTGCTGCCGCAGGCGTGGCCCACACCGGTGCTGGCCTTTGCGGTGCGTCACCTGGGCGCCGACGCCGGCGTGATGGTGACCGCCTCCCACAACCCGCCGCAGGACAACGGGTACAAGGTGTACCTCGGTGGCCGGGTCGTCACCGACGCCGGCCGCGGCGCTCAGATCGTGCCGCCCTACGACGTGGAGATCGCTGCGGCGATCGAACGCGTGGGCGCGGTCGCGGACGTGCCCAGGTCCACCGACGATGCCGCGCGGACCGGCGGCAGCCAGGAGGTGCTGAGCAGCACGATCCTCGACGACTACGTCACCCGGGCGTTGCGGGTGGCACCGGACGGCTGCGCGACCGACCTCACGGTGGTGCTGACGCCGCTGCACGGTGTGGGCGGGGCACTGGTGGAGCGGGTGCTGCGTGAAGCCGGGTTCGAGGACGTGACGGTGGTGGCCGAGCAGGCCGAGCCGGACCCCGAGTTCCCGACCGTGGCCTTCCCGAACCCGGA
This sequence comes from Pseudactinotalea sp., assembly GCF_048594945.1. Taxonomy (NCBI): domain Bacteria; kingdom Bacillati; phylum Actinomycetota; class Actinomycetes; order Micrococcales; family Cellulomonadaceae; genus Pseudactinotalea; species Pseudactinotalea sp. The sequence continues at coordinate 13,383 of NZ_JBMDXJ010000018.1, forward strand.
AGAGCCGGGCGCGTTGGACCTTGCCTACGCGACCGCGGCGCGGGTAGGGGCTGACCTCATCATCGCCAACGACCCCGACGCCGACAGGTGCTCGATCGCGATGCCGGACCCGACCGCCCCGACCGGCTGGCGCCAGCTCACCGGAGACGAGGTGGGGTCGCTGCTGGGCGAGCGGATCGCCTCAGCCTCGGCGGGAGCCGGAGCCACGCTCGCATCGTCGATCGTCTCCTCACGCCTGCTCGCGGCGATCGCGACGGCACACGGGCTCGAGTACCGGGCCACGCTGACGGGCTTCAAATGGATCGCTCGCGTGCCCGGACTCGACTTCGGGTACGAAGAGGCGATCGGCTACTGCGTGGACCCCGGTGGTGTCCGCGACAAGGACGGCGTCACCGCCGCGCTGCTGCTCGCCGTCCACGCCGCCCAGCTCGCCTCGATCGGACGCACGCTCGCCGACGCCCTCGACGACATCGCGCGCAGCTACGGCGTCTACGCCACCGGCCAGCTCTCGGTGCGTGTGTCGGACCTGTCGCTGATCGGAGCCGCCATGGACCGGCTACGAAACGCGCCGCCGACCACCCTGGCGGGCTCCGCCGTCGAGAAGGTCGTCGATCTGGCGACCGGCAGCGAGGAGCTGCCGCCGACCGACGGGCTGTTGTACGAGACCGCTGATCGGAGCCGGGTGATCGTGCGACCCTCGGGGACCGAGCCGAAGCTGAAGTGCTACCTCGAGGCGATCGTCGACGTGGAACACGATGCCGACGGAGCCCGCCTCGCCGAGGTGCGCGCCCAGGCTGCCGAGCGGCTCGCGGCGCTGCGAACCGACATCGCGGCGGCGGCGGGGGTCTGACACACGTCGGCCCGCATCGCGGAGGGATGCCGGAGTCCGCGAGGGCAAGAGCAATCGAGCGCCACGACACTAGACTCGGCGCATGAGCACAACGGCGTCAGCGGGGACCGTGACCCGACCGTGGGACCGGAGCGCTGCACAGGTGGCGGCGGACGCTGCGACTCTGGTCGGGTCCGCGGAAATCAGCAACGCCACGCTGCGGCGGTACCTGTTCGGACTGCTTGGCGTGGACGAGGTCGGTGCCAAGGGGCGGGCCGACCAGCTCGGCACCCGGTCGATCAAGACGACGTCGAAGGCGTGGGCCCTCGAGGCGGTGATCTCGATGATCGACCTCACCACGCTCGAGGGCGCCGACACCCCCGGCAAGGTGCGCTCGCTCGTCGCCAAAGCACGCACCCCCGAACCCGGCGACGCCAGCTGTCCGCGACCGGCCGCCGTCTGCGTCTACAACGACATGGTGGGGGTCGCCGCCGCGGCGGCGAAGGGGTCCGGGATCCACGTCGCCGCGGTCTCCACCGCGTTCCCCTCCGGGCGAGCGTCCCTCGCCGTGCGGCTCGCCGACACCGAGGATGCGGTCGCCGCCGGAGCGGACGAGATCGACATGGTGATCGACCGCGGCGCGTTCCTCTCGGGTGACTACCTCAAGGTGTACGAGGACATCGTGGCGGTACGGGAGGTGTGCCAGCGGGGCAAGCGGCCCGCGCATCTCAAGGTGATCCTCGAGACCGGAGAGCTCGTCACCTTCGACAACGTGAGGCGTGCCTCGTGGCTCGCGATGCTCGCAGGCGCCGACTTCATCAAGACCTCGACCGGCAAGGTGCAGCCTGCGGCGACGCTACCGGTGACGATCGTGATGCTCGAGGCGGTACGGGACTTCCTCGCTGCCACCGGTGTGCAGGTGGGCGTGAAGCCCGCGGGCGGGATCCGCACCAGCAAGGACGCCATCAAGTTCCTGGTCGCCGTGAACGAGGTCGCCGGTGAACGCTGGCTCGACCCCGACTTCTTCCGGTTCGGCGCCTCCACGCTCCTCAACGACGTGCTGCTGCAGCGGCAGAAGCTCGCCAGCGGCGTGTACTCCGGTCCCGACTACGTGACGATCGACTGAGAGCTGAAGGCATCATGAGCGCATTTGAGTACGCACCGGCACCCGAGTCGAGGGCCGTCGTCGACATCGCCTCCTCCTACGGGCTCTTCATCAACGGTGAGTTCACCGACGGCTCCGGCGGGTCGCTGAAGACCATCAACCCCGCCACGGAAGAGACGCTGGCCGACACCGCAGTCGCTGACGAGAGCGACGTCGACAGGGCGGTCAGGGCCGCCCGCCGCGCCCACGAGAACGTCTGGGGGCCGATGACCGGCGCCGAGCGCGCGAAGTACCTCTACCGGATCGCGCGACTGCTCGCCGAGCGGTCACGTGAGTTCGCCGTGCTGGAGACGCTCGACAACGGCAAGCCGATCCGCGAGTCACGCGATGTGGACGTGCCGCTCGCGTCCGCCTGGTTCTTCTACTACGCCGGCTGGGCCGACAAGCTCGACCACGCCGGCTTCGGCGTGAACCCGCAGCCGCACGGAGTGGTGGGCCAGGTGATCCCGTGGAACTTCCCGCTGCTGATGCTGTCGTGGAAGATCGCGCCCGCGCTCGCCGCCGGCAACACGGTGGTGCTCAAGCCCGCCGAGACCACTCCGCTGACCGCGTTGTTGTTCGCGGAGCTCGTGCAGCAGGCAGACCTGCCTGCCGGTGTGGTCAACATCGTGACGGGCGCAGGCGAGACCGGCTCCGCCGTCGTCGGACATCCCGATGTCGACAAGGTCGCCTTCACCGGTTCGACGGCGGTGGGCAAGGCGATCGCGAAGCAGATCGCGGGCACCCGCAAGCACGCCACCCTCGAGCTGGGCGGCAAGGCCGCGAACATCGTGTTCGCCGACGCCCCCATCGACCAGGCAGTCGAAGGCATCGTCAACGGCATCTTCTTCAACCAGGGTCAGGTGTGCTGCGCCGGATCCCGCGTGCTGGTCGAGGAGTCGATGCACGACGAGCTGATCGTCCGGTTGAAGGCACGCCTCGGCACCCTTCGACTGGGCGACCCGATGGATAAGAACACCGACATCGGTGCCATCAACTCGGCACGTCAGCTGCAGCGCATCAGCGACCTCAGCGATGCGGGTGAAGCTGAAGGCGCGGTGCGCTGGAGTGCGGACTGCGCGATCCCGGAGAATGGGTTCTGGTTCCCGCCGACCGTGTTCACGCAGGTCAGCGCCGCGCACCGGATCGCGCGTGAAGAGATCTTCGGGCCGGTACTGAGCGTGCTGACGTTCCGTACGCCAGCGGAGGCGGTCGCGAAGGCGAACAACACCCCGTACGGACTGAGCGCCGGCATCTGGACCGACAAGGGCTCCCGGATCCTGTGGATGGCCGACCGGCTGCGCGCCGGCGTGGTGTGGGCCAACACCTTCAACAAGTTCGACCCGACCAGCCCCTTCGGTGGCTACAAGGAGTCCGGTTACGGCCGTGAGGGCGGCCGCCACGGGCTGGGTCCGTACCTCGTTGAAGGGAGTGGGCGATGAGCACCCGCGTGGATGTCCGCAAGACCTACAAGCTCTACGTCGGCGGGAAGTTCCCCCGATCGGAGTCCGGGCGCACCTACGAGGTGACGTCCTCGCGCGGCGTGTTCCTCGCGAACGCGGCGCAGGCGTCCCGCAAGGATGCCCGCGACGCCGTCCGGGCGGCTCGGTCGGCCCAGCCCGGTTGGGCCGGGGCGACGGCGTACAACCGCGGGCAGGTGCTCTATCGCGTCGCTGAGCTGCTTGAGGGGCGGCGGGCGCAGTTCGTCGCCGATGTGCGCGCCGGCGAAGGGCTGACGGAGGCGCGGGCCGAGGCTGCCGTGAGCGCTGCGATCGACCGATGGGTCTGGTACGCCGGGTGGGCCGACAAGGTGGCGCAGGTCGCGGGCAACGCGAACCCGGTCGCCGGCCCGTACTTCAACCTGTCGGCGCCCGAGCCCACCGGGGTCGTGGGAGTCCTCGCGCCGCAGGACTCCTCGCTGCTCGGCCTGGTCTCCGTGCTCGCCGCGCCGCTGGTCACCGGCAACACCGTGGTCCTGGTCAGCAGCCACGACCGCCCGCTGCCGGCGGTGACGCTGTCCGAGGTGCTCGCCACGTCCGACGTCCCGGGCGGTGTCG
>NZ_JBMDXJ010000180.1:0-6415 GCF_048594945.1 Pseudactinotalea sp.
ACGTACGGCTGACCCGGCGTCCGCACCCCTGTCGCCACGCGTGTGCTCCGTGGCGACACGCGGATGCAGCCGCGACACGCACCTGTGGATAAGGTTGTGGATGATTGGGCGAATCGGGAAGATCACGGTAGAATCACGAAGCCCGGCGAGGGGGCTCGGACAGCGATCCGAGCAGCTCGGCAACAGCAGCGGGCGGCGCGTCGCACCGGATGGTGACCGGCGTGTCCACGAGGGTGATCGGCCCCGTGACAACGAGGACGAGGAGCCCGACGAGTGGCAGACCAGACCGTGGTGGACCAGACCGAGACCGCAGCGACCCCACCTCCCGCAGAGGGCGGGTACGACGCCGGCAACATCACGGTGCTGGAAGGGCTGGAGGCCGTACGCACGCGGCCGGGCATGTACATCGGCTCCACCGGTGAGCGTGGGCTGCACCACCTGGTCTACGAGATCGTGGACAACTCGGTGGACGAGGCGCTCGCCGGCCACTGCGACACGATCGTGGTCGAGCTGCTCGCCGATGGTGGCGTGCGGGTCTCCGACAACGGCCGCGGCATCCCGGTCGCGATCCACCCCACCGAGGGCAAGCCCACGCTCGAGGTCGTGATGACCGTGCTCCACGCGGGCGGCAAGTTCGGTGGCGGCGGGTACGCGGTCTCCGGTGGCCTGCACGGTGTGGGTATGTCGGTGGTGAACGCGCTCTCCACCCAGATGATCTCCGAGGTCAAGCGCGACGGCCACCACTGGTCGATGACCTTCGCCGATGGCGGCAACCCGGTGACCGAGCTCGTCAAGGGCGAGCCGGCCGACGTCACCGGCACCACGCAGACCTTCTGGGCCGACCCGGCGATCTTCGAGACCACCCACTACGACTTCGAGACCCTGCGGGCCCGGTTCCAGCAGTACGCCTTCCTCAACAAGGGCCTCACGATCACGCTCGACGACCAGCGAGGCGAGGACGTCGAGGATGTCGTGGCCGGCCCGGGTTCCGACGGCGTGGAGACGGCCCGCAAGGTCACCTACCGCTATGACGGCGGCCTGGTCGACTACGTCACGCACCTCAACTCGGCCAAGAAGATCGATCCGGTGCACCCGGAGGTCATCGACTTCGCGGCCGAGGACACCGACCGCAAGATCGCTCTCGAGATCGCGATGCAGTGGACCAATGCGTACTCCGAGTCCGTGCACACCTACGCCAACACCATCTCGACGACGGAGGGCGGCACCCACGAGGAGGGGTTCCGTTCGGCGTTGACCGGGCTGGTCAACCGTTACGCGCGCGACAAGGGTTTGTTGAAGGAGAAGGACGACAACCTCACGGGTGAGGACATCCGTGAAGGATTGACCGCCGTCATCTCCATCAAGCTCGGGGAACCGCAGTTCGAGGGACAGACCAAGACCAAGCTCGGCAACACCGAGGCGCGATCCTTCACGCAGAAGATCGTCAACGACGAGCTCGGTAACTGGCTGGAGTCGCACCCGGCCGAGTCGAAGGACATCGTGCGCAAGTCGGTGCAGGCTGCTGCGGCACGGATGGCGGCGCGCAAGGCTCGTGAAGCGACCCGGCGCAAGGGTGTGCTGGAGAGCGGCGGCATGCCGGGCAAGCTGCGCGACTGCTCGAGCCGCAACGCCGAGGTCAGCGAGATCTTCATCGTGGAGGGCGACTCGGCCGGTGGTTCCGCCGTGCAGGGTCGTAACCCGGAGACGCAGGCGATCCTGCCGATCCGAGGGAAGATCCTCAACGTCGAGCGGGTGCGGTTGGACAAGGCCCTGTCGAACAACGAGGTGCAGGCGCTGATCACGGCGTTCGGCACCGGTATCGGTGAAGACTTCGACATGAGCAAGTTGCGCTATCACAAGATCGTGCTGATGGCGGATGCCGACGTCGACGGCCAGCACATCTGCACGCTGCTGCTCACCGTGCTGTTCCGTTATATGACGGATCTCATCAAGTTCGGGCACGTGTACCTGGCGATGCCGCCACTCTTCAAGTTGAAGTGGGCGAACGCACCGCACCAGTACGTGTACTCCGACCGTGAGCGGGACGCGATGGTCGCTGAAGGGCGTGAGCGCGGATGGCGGCTGCAGAAGGATGGCGGCGGCATCCAGCGGTACAAGGGTCTGGGTGAGATGGACTACGAGGAGCTGTGGGAGACCACCATGAACCCCGATACCCGCACCCTGAAGCAGGTCACGTTGGACGATGCCGAGGCTGCGGACGAGATGTTCTCGATCCTCATGGGCGAGGACGTCGAGCAGCGCCGCACGTTCATCCAGCGCAACGCACGCGACGTGCGATTCCTGGACATCTGAGGGGTAGAGCCGAGTGACCGACGACAACATGACCGAACTTCCCGAAGGCGACCGTATCCAGCAGGTCGACCTGCGGCTGGAGATGCAGCGCAGCTACCTCGACTACGCGATGAGCGTGATCGTGGGCCGCGCGTTGCCCGACATCCGCGACGGTCTGAAGCCGGTGCACCGCCGGATCCTGTACGCGATGTACGACGGTGGCTACCGCCCGGACTCCTCCTTCTCCAAGTGTGCGCGCGTGGTCGGCGACGTGATGGGTCACTACCACCCGCACGGCGACTCGGCGATCTACGACGCGCTCGTGCGGTTGGTGCAGCCCTGGACGATGCGCTACCCGCTGGTGCTGGGCCAGGGCAATTTCGGATCGCCCGGCAACGACCCGGCCGCCGCGCCGCGGTACACCGAGTGCAAGATGGCCCCGCTCGCCCTCGAGATGGTGCGGGACATCGAGAAGAACACCGTCGACTTCGGTGACAACTACGACGGTCACACGCAGGAACCCGAGGTGCTTCCCGCGCGGTTCCCGAACCTGCTGGTCAACGGCAGCGCCGGCATCGCGGTCGGCATGGCGACCAACATCCCGCCGCACAACCTGCGCGAGGTGGCCGACGCCGTCGGCTGGTTCCTCGACAACCCCGAGGCGAGTGCCGAGGAGCTGCTCGGGCAGGCGATGCGCCGGATCAAGGGTCCGGACTTTCCCACCGGTGCGCTGATTCTCGGGACCCGGGGCATCGAGGATGCCTATCGGACCGGCCGTGGCTCGATCACGATGCGTGCGGTGGTCGAGGTCGAGGAGATCCAGGGCCGGCAGTGCCTCGTGGTCGGCGAGCTGCCGTACCAGGTGAACCGGGACAATCTCGCCGCGAAGATCGGTGAGCTGGTCCGCGACGGCCGCATCAGCGGCATCGCGGACATCCGCGACGAGACCTCGGGCCGTGCCGGGCAGCGCCTCATCATCATCCTCAAGCGCGATGCCGTGGCCAAGGTTGTCCTGAACAACCTCTACAAGCACACCCAGCTGCAGGACAACTTCAGCGCCAACATGCTGGCGCTGGTGGACAACGTGCCGCGCACGCTGAGCCTCGATGCCTTCATCCGCCACTGGGTGGATCACCAGATCGAGGTCGTCGTGCGGCGCACCCGCTGGCTGAAGGCCCGTGCGGAGAAGCGCATCCATATCTTGAAGGGCCTGATGAAGGCTCTCGACGCGCTCGACGAGGTGATCGCGCTGATCCGCGCGTCGGCCACGGTCGAGGCTGCGCGTACCGGGTTGATGGAGCTCCTCGACATCGACACCGACCAGGCCGACGCGATCCTTGAGATGCAGCTGAGGCGCCTGGCGGCGTTGGAGCGGCAGAAGATCCAGGACGAGCACGATGCCCTCGAGCGGGAGATCGCCGAGTACAACGCGATCCTGGAGTCGCCTGCCAGGCAGCGTGACGTGATCCGCACCGAGTTGAAGGAGCTCGTCGACAAGTACGGCGACGAGCGCCGCACCACGATCCTTCCCTACGACGGCGACATGAGCGTCGAGGACCTGATCCCGGAGGAGGATGTGGTTGTCACGATCACCCGCGGCGGCTACGCCAAGCGCACCCGGGTGGACAACTACCGGGCGCAGCGGCGCGGCGGCAAGGGCGTGCGCGGTGCGCAGCTGCGCGGTGACGACGTGGTGGACCACTTCTTCACCACCACCACGCACCACTGGCTGTTGTTCTTCACCAACCTCGGGCGGGTGTACCGGGCCAAGGGGTATGAGCTCCCCGAGGGCGGGCGTGACGCCAAGGGTCAGCACGTGGCGAACCTCATGGCCTTCCTGCCCGACGAGAAGATCGCGCAGGTGTTGGCGATCCGCGACTACGAGCAGGCGGAGCACCTGGTGCTCGCCACGGCACGCGGCCTGGTCAAGAAGACGAGGCTCGGCGACTACAACTCGCCGCGCTCTGGTGGCCTGATCGCGATCAACCTGCGTGAGGTGGACGACATCCCGGACGAGCTGGTCGCCGCGCGGCTGGTCGACTCCGGCGACGACCTGCTACTGGTCTCCCGCAAGGGCCAGTCGCTGCGGTTCACGGCCACGGACGAGGCGCTGCGCCCGATGGGCCGCGCGACGTCCGGCGTCACCGGCATGAAGTTCCGCGACGAGGACGCGCTGCTCAGCATGGACGTGGTGACCGACGGCTCCGACCTGTTCGTGGTCACCGAGGGCGGCTTCGCCAAGCGCACCAAGGTGAGCGAGTACCGGGTACAGGGTCGCGGCGGCCTCGGGATCAAGGTCGCGAACCTCGTGGAGGCACGGGGCGATCTCGTGGGTGCGCTGATCACGCAGGAGACCGACGAGGTGCTTGTGATCATGGAGCGCGGAAAGATCGTGCGCTCGGCGGTGAACCAGGTCAACCTCACCGGGCGGAACACCCAGGGTGTGACGTTCGCCAAGCCCGAGAGCGGCGACCGCATCATCGCGATCGCCCGCAACGTCGAGCAGGCGGTCAACGGTCACGACGAGGCAGCACAAGGCAACGACGGCGAAGGTGAGCCGCTCGCAGAGGGCGAGACTGCGCCGTCGGCGACCTCGGGCGACGAGGGTGAGATCACCACAGAGCCAGAGAATGGCGTACCGTCGACCGACGACGAAGAGTCGGAAGGACGCTGATGAGCGAGAGGACCGTGATGACGGGCTCCACCGAGATGCCGCCGAGCCTGCCGCCGGCACGTCCGGGTGGCTCCTCGAGCACGCCGCCCGCGCGAGTGTCGGCGGCCGCTGCACGAGCCGGTTCGAGCCAGGAGGCCGACCGGCCCACGAGCGAGCGGCCGGTCTCGTACCCCGACGGGTCCGGGCCAGGCGAGAAGCCGGCGGCGAAGCCGAAGCCGGCGGGTCCGCGCCGCGTGCGGCTCGCGGTCTCCCGCGTGGACCCGTGGTCGGTGATGAAGCTCGCGTTCCTGCTCTCCATCGCACTGGGTATCGGGCTGGTGGTCGCCACGGCCACCGTGTGGACCGTGCTCAACCAGATGGAGGTCTTCGCCGAGATCGAGAGCGTCATCGAACAGGCCGAGGCGATGAACCAGTTCGGTCCGCTGCTGCAGTATCTGCAGTTCTCGCGGGTGCTCTCGGTGGCGACCGTGATCGCCGTGGTCGACATCGTGCTGCTGACCGCGCTCGCCACGCTCGGTGCGTTCGTCTACAACCTGGTGGCCGCGATGGTCGGCGGGTTGCATCTCACGCTCACCGACGACTGATCCGTGACCGGCCTCACGCGGTGGGGGCGGATCCGGTTTGGGAGGAACGAGGGGCCTGAGGTACCCTCGTGCGGCGCCCGAGTTCCGGGTGTCTTGCTTGTGCGGGCCTATAGCTCAGACGGTTAGAGCGCTTCCCTGATAAGGAAGAGGTCGCTGGTTCGAGTCCAGCTAGGCCCACGACCCTCGGTCGGCGAAGGAGTACGACATGAAGCGAGTGCTCGTCCTGGCGGCTGTCGCCGCTGCCGCAGTGCTCGCCTGGCGCGCCCTCGAGGAGAAGCGTGAGCAGCGCGACCTCTGGACCGAGGTCACCGACCCGCTCCCCTGAGCGGAACAACTGCACACTCCCCTCCAGGGGGCCATGGCGCAATTGGTAGCGCACCTGCTTTGCAAGCAGGGGGTTGCGGGTTCGAGTCCCGCTGGCTCCACCAACGACAGAGGCCACCGCGCGCCAGCGCGAGTGGCCTTGTGTGTTGGTGGGCCAGGGACGACGGCTCCCGCTGGCTCCACCACGACAAGAGGCTGCTCGCGCTAGCGCGAGCGGCATCGCCGCGCGATCGAGGCCGAGCAGCTGGTCGCCCGCCAACGCGCTGAGCGCGACGGCCTGATTCGTCATCTGCGCCAGCAGGACCCCTCCCGCTGGTCCTACGGCGCCATCGCCCACGCCCTCGGCTGCAGCCGCGAGCTGGTTGCCTTGATCGTCAGACGAGGTGCCGATCCGCGATGACGGTGCGCTGGTCGTGGCGTGTATCGCTGGTCACGCCAGCAGCGAGCGTGCCTTGTCGTTCAGCGCGGCGCTCGCGCGTCGGGCCTTGGTCTCGCTGTTCGTGTCGATCAGGGCAGCCGAGTAGTGTGCCGAGTCCTTCAT
>NZ_JBMDXJ010000181.1:0-3901 GCF_048594945.1 Pseudactinotalea sp.
GAGCCGGGTGCCGCGCCAGGTGAGCCGGTAGCGCAGTCCCTCCCACGTCGTGGGGAGCCGCGGGTCGAAGCTGAGCTCCCCGTCGTGGTCGCGCATGCCGCCGAAGCCGTAGACCAGCGCGCTCCACACCCCACCGGTCGAGGCGACGTGGACGCCGTCGGACGCGTTGCCGTGCAGATCGGCGAGATCGACGTACAGCCCGGCGAAGAAGTACCGCAGCGCCAGGTCGTGGTAGCCCACCTCGGCCGCGATGATCGACTGCACCACCGCCGAGAGGGTCGAGTCGCCCGTGGTGATCGGGTCGTAGTACTCGAAGTCCGCGCGCTTCTGCTCCTGCGTGAAGTCCTGGCCCTGCAGGAAGAGCGCCGCGACGACGTCGGCCTGCTTGAGCACCTGGAAGCGGTAGATCACCAGCGGGTGGTAGTGCAGCAGCAGCGGCCGCATCTCGCGCGGCGTGGCCGCCAGGTCCCACACCTCGCGCTCGAGGAAGTGCTGGTCCTGCGGGTGCACCTTGAGGACCTCGTCGTGCGGCACGTACATCGCGTCGGCGCAGCGCGCCCACCCGGCGACCTCGTCCGGCTCGAGGTCGAGCTGGGACACCAGCCGCGCGTAGTTCTCGGGCCAGTACTCCGCCATGTGGCGGCACCACTGCGCGGCCTGCCGGAGGTTGTCCCGCGCCATCACGTTGGTGAACAGGTTGTTGTTGACGACGGTCGTGTACTCGTCCGGGCCGGTGACTCCGTGGATGTGGAACCGCGGGTTCTCGATGCCGAGCCAGAAGCCGAGGTCCTCCCACATGCGCGCCGTCTCGACGAGCACCTCGATGCCCTCGCGGACCATGAAGTCCTCGTCGCCCGTGGCGCTGACGTACTTGCACAGAGCGAAGGAGATGTCGGCGTTGATGTGGTACTGCGCCGTGCCGGCCGCGTAGTACGCGGAGGCCTCCTCGCCAGAGATCGTGCGCCACGGGAACAGTGCTCCCACCTGTGACATCTCGTGCGCACGCCGCCGCGCCGCCGGCAGCATGTGGTGCCGGAACCGCAGCGCCCCGCGCGCCACCCATGGCGAGGTGTAGGTGAGGAACGGGAGCACGTAGATCTCGGAGTCCCAGAAGTAGTGCCCCTCGTAGCCGGAACCGGAGACGCCCTTCGCCGCGATGCCGGCGGTCTCCACCCGCAGCGACGCCTGCGCGAGCTGGAACAAGTTCCAGCGGATCGCCTGCTGCACGGCCGACTGTCCCTCGACCACGGCATCGGAGCGGTCCCAGAACGCCTCCATCTCGCGGCGCTGCGAGGCGAAGCACTCCTCCACCCCGTCTTCGCGCACCCGGTCGAGGGTGCGACGGCAGCGGTCCACCAGCTCCCGCGTGGGCACGCCGCGCGAGGAGTGATAGGCCGCGACCTTGGTGATCCGGATCGTCTTGCCCTGCTCGGCGCGTACCCGGTAGACCTTCTTGGCGAGGTCCTCCTCGGCGTGTGTGAGCTCTTCGAACTCGTTCTCGGTGGTGATCGAGTGGTCCACGCCCACCGCCAGCGTCATACGCGAGCTCGCCGTGCGCCAGCTCAGCACCATCCGCCGGTCGCCGGCCCAGTGGCTCTGCGGCACCAGCACCCGCTCGGTCAGCTTGCTCGCCTGCCGGGGGTCGAACCCGGCGCCCACATCGCCGGCGCCGAGCGACTGGGTGGTGTACTCGTCCAGCCCGTCCTGGCGGTTGAGGAGTTGAGATGAGATCGCGACCGGTGCATCGCCGTCGAGCATGGTGACCTCGAAGGTCATCACCGCCAGATGGCGGTGCTCCATCGACACCAGCCGACGCGAGTCCACGCGCACCCGCTTGCCCGAGGCGGTGCGCCAGATCAGGGAACGGCGCAGAACGCCGTCACGGAAGTCGAGCGCGCGCTCGTACTGCTCGAGGTCGGCGACGCTCAGCAGCAGCGGCTCGTCGTCGACATAGAGCTTGATCGTCTTGACGTCCGGGACGTTGACGATCGTCTGCCCCGTGCGCGCGAACCCGAACGCCTCCTCGGCGTGCCGGATCTGCCAGGTCTCGTGGAAACCGTTGACGAACGTGCCGTGCGAGTGGGTGTCGCGCCCCTCTTCGCTGTTGCCGCGCATCCCCAGGTATCCGTTGCCCACCGCGAACAGGGTCTCGGTCACGCCGAGGTCCTCGGGCGAGTACCAGGTCTCGCGCAACGCCCACTCGTCGATGGGGTACCGGGTGCGGTCCAGGGGGTCGGGGCTGCCGCCGTGTGCGTGCATCTCAGCCTCCGATCAGCTCGTCGAGCTCATGCACGACGACGTCCGCCCCGTTGGTCTTGAGGGCGTCGGCCCCCGCGCCCCGATCGACCCCGACGACGAGCCCGAACCTCCCCGCTCGGCCCGCCTGGACACCGGAGAGGGCGTCCTCGAAGACCACGGCGCGCTCGCGGGGCACGCCGAGCTGTTCTGCTGCGTGCAGGAAGGTGTCGGGTGCGGGCTTGCCCGGCAGCCCGGTGGCTGCCGCCACGCGACCGTCGACCACGATCTCGAACCGGTCCGCCAGCCCGGCCGCGGCCAGGACGGCGGGCGCGTTGCGGCTGCTCGAGACGACCGCAACGCCGGTGCCACGCTCCGCCAGCCAGTCCAGCAGCAGCACCGACGCCGGGTACGGCTGCACCCCCTCGGTCTCCAGGATGCGCGCGAACTCGGCGTTCTTGCGGTTGCCGAGGCCGCAGACCGTCTCGGCGTCCGGCGGGTCGGTCGGCTCGCCTTCGGGCAGGTCGATGTCGCGCGAGGAGAGGAAGGTGCGCACGCCGTCGTAGCGGGGTTTGCCGTCCACGTAGTCGTAGTAGTCGCGTTCGGTGTATGGCCGCTGACCCGGCAGACCCGCCAGGTAGGCGTTGAACATCTCGTCCCAGGCCCGCATATGTACGTCGGCGGTCGGGGTGAGCACACCGTCGAGGTCGAACAGGGCTGCGTCGTACTCGTCCCACTTCACAGCACGAGCGTACGAGCGCAGGTCCCCCTGCCCGCAACTCCTAGAGAGTCGCGTGTGTCACTCGTCCCGCGCACACGGTCGCCGCCACCTCGATCGCGGGCAGAGTCGAAGGATCGAGGTGGCTCGGGTTCTCGTCCAACAGGACGAGGTCGGCGGGTCCGTCAGGTGCGAGACTGCGCACCCCGCCCCATGAGGATCGCAGCGCCAGATCGAGAGTGATCCGTTGCTCGGGGTGCCATGCGGGGCGGTCGTCGCCGGTCCGCCGTACTGCCGCGCTGATCGCTCGCCACGGGTCGAGCGGTGCGACTGGTGCGTCGGAACCCAGGCGCAGCTCGATGCCTGCGCGTGCCATGTCCGCGTAGGCGTACGCGCGGTCGGTTCTCCCTGCCCACAGCGTCTGGGCTACGTCCCGGTCGTCGACCAGGTGCCAGGGCTGGATGCTTGCGGCTAGCTCGAGGCCGGCGAGCCGTTCGATATCCGACGGCGTCGCGAGCTGGACATGTTCCACGGAGCCTCGTGCTCCACTCGCCGCGAACGCGTCGATCACGAGCGTGAGTGCGGCGTCGCCGATCGCATGGATGGTGGAGTCGATCCCGGCGCCGGCGGCGCGGGACATCGCATCCACGAGTGCCTGCTGGTCGATGTTCATTGCGCCGTGGTCGCCGCCGGGGAACGGGTGGCGGCAGTGCGCGGTGCCGGTGTTGAGGGAGCCGTCGGCGATCACCTTGAACGGGCCCATGGCGATGAGGTCTCCGGTTCCGGGTATGGGATCTCCGGTCCGGAGGCGGGCCGCGATCGCGGCGTCGAGGTGGTCGAGCCAGACGCCCGCGCGGACCCGGTGCGGGGCGCAAACCGCGTCGCCGCCGCGGCGCCCCGCGCGGGGGGGGTGGGGGGGGGGGTGGGGGGCGATAACAAACCAGACCC